>QKFI01000385.1 GCA_003251455.1 Tolumonas sp. | reverse complement strand
GCGCTGACGTCTTTACTGAATGATGGTCTGAAAAAGATCCATGCCAGTGGTGAATATAACCGTATTCAGCGGAAATATTTCGGCGATTTAAATCTGTATCGCCAGTAATCACTGAACGTGATTGAACGTTCTCTCTCGTCAAAAAGACAGTTAAGTGTTACTAACTGTCTTTTTTATTGTTTCAAATATCAAGCGAAGCATTTATGAAACACCTTCAAACCCCGCTTATTTCGCCAGTTCCCGGAACACAACGTTGCATCGATAGTTTCCATTTCGGCCCGCAGAATCAAGGGAAAAAGGTCTATATCCAAGCTTCACTGCATGCAGATGAATTGCCGGGCATGCTGGTGGTCTGGAAGCTGAAACAGGAATTAAACCGCTTAGAGCAACAAGGGCTGTTAACCGGAGAGATTGTTCTGGTGCCGGTTGCGAACCCGATTGGTCAGAATCAGCATCTAATGGACCTCCATTTAGGGTGTTATGAGTTGGAGTGTGGTCAGAATTTCAACCGGGGATATTACGATACGTTTGCTATCGTAAAACAAGCGGTGGAAGGAAAGCTGACCGGAGATAAAGACGCAAATATGCGACGGATTCGTCAGGAGATGAAACAGGCACTAGATGATTGGCCTGTGAGAACAGAACTGCAATCTCAGCAAAAGGTGTTGCAAAGTCTCAGTCACGATGCGGATGTGATACTTGATTTGCATTGCGATTTTGAAGCCATTTTGCATCTCTATAGCACGAACTATTCATGGCCGATAATAGAACCACTTGCCCGTGCATTAGGGTCTCGCGTGAATTTGTTAGCGGACGAGACAGGTGGGAATCCGTTTGATTCGTGCGTTGATATGGTCTGGCAACGGCTTCATGCTGAATTTGGTGATATGGTTCCTCAGGGATGTGCCGCTGCGACGCTGGAATTACGCGGCCAGGCTGATGTCACTGATGAATATGCAGCGCAGGATGCACAGGCAATTTTACATTATCTGCAAACGCTCGGATTGATAGCTGTTGAATATGATGCGCTACCAGAAGAGCGAGCGTCCTGTAGTGCGTTATCAGCGGTAGAAATGTTAGCAACATCGCATGGTGGGTTGTTAGTTTTAAAAGTACAACCTGGTGATTTTGTTGAAGCAGGGCAGGTCTTTGCTGAGATTATCAACCCGATCACGGATCAGGTCGAGCAAGTCAAAGCAACGCAACGCGGGTTAGTATTCGCACGAACGAATCGCCGGACTGCCACTTCAGGCATGTTGATTGGCAACATTGCCGGAGAAAAGATCATCCGCACTGGCTATTTACTTGCGCCATAACCATTAAAAGTTTTCTGCGGCAGTAAAGATATTCGGGTTATCGATATTGCTTGAAGACTCAAGTCTCGAAAGAATAGCGGCAGAAATGTGGTCGCTATCTATTGAGAGCAATTGCACACCTTTCAATTTGTCCCGAAGCGATGATTGCCCGTTCAGCTTTTCAAAAACGACACGAGACGTAAATGGAATGCGAGAGTTTCTCCCTTGAATTCCCATCGTAAGACCAGAAAGCAGGTTTATTTTCCCTCGTGTCGATCCATATAAAATGGTTTGTGAAACCGCACGTTGGCAATGAACACTGTAATCGACGATCTGGAGTCGTTCGCCGAGAAAAAAAACGACACCGACAAATTTGCCAATATCATACCCTTCAAGCATGGCCTGTTCAGGATCAGTTCTTTCATAGAAATGTGAATAACCGATCCCGTTGTGAATGCTTAGGCGAGCAAAACCTTTGCTGATACAGCCTTCATAAGAAGGGGTAAAATAGTAGTAATAATAATCCCCAAGATAAGGTGTAAGCGCCTCACTTGAACTCAACAACATGTTTTTCAGCTGATTGGAATATCGCTCAGCCTGAGGTGAGTTATCGAAAATGCGTAGCGGCGTAACGTTTCGTTCTTGGCTTGATATCAACGTTTTAAAGAGCGTTGGTTCGAGATAAATTTCATCCGAGTCAACACCAAAATAGTCACAAATAACGCGTAGGCTTTTAGTCGTTGGCGCCGTACTTCCGCTTAAATATTTAGAAAATTGCTGCCGGTTGATTCCTATTTTTCGACAGCATTCGGTGATACTTCCGACATAACTACATAAGAGACGAAGGTTCGAGGCGAGATACTGCGATTCCATAGGTGTACCAAGGGATGATCTTGTTAACAAACTATTATTTTTAACATATACCACGCAGCGAAGAAATCATTGTTAGTCGTCGAAAGGTTCTCGAACATATTTACGCTCGTTATTGTTTATTCAATATTGAGATTCAAATGCATCCTTTAAATAAAGGATGTATTTGATTGATGACGTGATTTGTTGTGAAAATTATTTCAGATGCTTCAACAATGCCATCGCGACGCCTTCGGAACTAGCTGGGTTTTGTCCAGTTACTAAATTGCCATCTTCCACAATGAACGGCATCCAATCTGCACCTTTCTGATAATGAGCATTTAAGGCAATAAACTCATCTTCAATTAAGAACGGAACAACGTTAGTTAGCTCGACGGCGGCCTCTTCGCTATTGGTGAATCCGGTGATGTAAGTCTCCCGCATAATAGGACCAGTTACTTTTAGAGATCTCCGAGTTACTCGTGTTACTCAAAGGAGAATAGCCAATGCGCAAAGCTCGTTTTACAGAAAGCCAAATCATCGCCGTGATCAAAGCCGTGGAAGCAGGCCGTACCGTGAAAGATGTCTGTCGGGAAGCCGAAATTTCTGAGGCAACTTATTACAACTGGAAAGCGAAGTACGGTGGTATGGAAGCATCCGATATCAAGCGGATGAAAGATCTTGAAGATGAAAATCGCCGCCTGAAACAGATGTTTGCCGATTTGAGTTTGGAAAATCGTGCGCTCAAGGATGTCATCGAAAAAAAGCTTTAAGCGCAGCGGACAAACGTTTGCTGGTTCAGTATTTGATTCAGCAGTTCGGTTTGAGTATTCGAGCGGCCTGTCAGGCGCTGTCGTTGAGCCGTTCCGTCTATGCTTATCAACCGGATACGACCCGTGATGACCCGGTTATTGCAGCCTTACAAAGTGCGGCAGAACGATATCCTCGGTATGGGTTTAAAAAGTTATTTTTTATCTTGCGACGACAGGGTTATGCATGGAACCACAAGCGGATTTACCGTGTGTATTGTCTGTTAAAACTGAATTTACGTCGGAAAGGAAAACAACGATTACCGAACCGCAATCCACAGCCATTATGTGTACCGGAAATGCTGAACCAGACATGGTCGATGGACTTTATGCATGACGCTTTAAGTTGTGGAAGAAAGTTCAGAACATTCAATGTAGTAGATGACTTTAATCGTGAAGCATTAGCCATTGAAATTGACCTGAATTTACCAGCGCAACGGGTGATCCGGGTATTAGAAAGAATTGCTCTGGAGCGGGGTTATCCGCAGATGTTGCGCATGGATAATGGTCCTGAATTCATTTCGCTGGCATTAGCTGAATGGGCTGAAGAAAAGGCGATCAAATTGGAATTTATTAAACCAGGGACACCAACGCAGAATGCCTATATTGAGCGATTTAACCGTACCTACCGAACTGAAATACTGGATTTTTATTTATTCAGAAGCCTGAATGAGGTTAGGGAGATCACAGAAAGATGGTTGCGGGAATATAACGAAGAACGACCGCATGAATCACTGAATAACCTGACCCCTGAAGAATACAAACACTGTTACAACCAACCTCAGATCTCAAAAAATACGTGGCATTAAAACCGGGGAATTTACACAATCACGATGGACCTCGTGTTTCTCATCTATTGTTCACCTAATGGTGAATGCGAATATTGTGTGGATGGATTCAAGTACTGGTGTTATTGTCAAAATTTTTAAACTGGTACTATGGACATCACCAGCCCCTATCGGTGGTGAT
>QKFI01000098.1 GCA_003251455.1 Tolumonas sp. | reverse complement strand
AGCATTTTGTCACGCAGAATATCAACCATCTGTTTTAGCTGGAAATCAGCGTCAGCACCCATTTTGATTTCTTCTTTGTTCAGCTCGAAAGAAGCTTCGACACCACGGAAATCGAAACGGGTCTGCAATTCACGGTTTGCATTCTCAACCGTTCGTTCATTGCAACTTCAGAGACAATATCAAATGATGGCATGGTGAAAACTCCTGATAAGAAATGCCGCTAAATTTAGCAGAAATCGGTCTCATTATGAAGTTTCATACAGCTGCAGGATCACAAATGAAATCGTAGAATAGGGATAAATTCTTTTGCAGATCACTCAATTATGCGATGGACAATTCTGGGAGCAGGAGCGATTGGTGCGCTGTTTGCTTCGCAACTCAAACGAATTGGCGAACAGGTCACGCTGTTTGATGCCAGAAAATCACAACCTTCCCCACTCAAACTCACGCTGACAACACTCGACCAGCAAGCGATTGAGCAAGAGTTTGTTTATGAAACCGATCTGACACTTCCGGAGACTGATGTACTGCTGGTAACAACCAAAGTCTGGCAAGTGATTCCAGCGCTTACGCCGCTTACCGGAAAACTCTCCACAACCTGTACTATTGTCCTGTTACACAATGGTATGGGCACCACCGATTGGGTTTTATCCCGTTTTTCAGAAAACCCGATCATTGCTGGTGTGACCAGTGCTGGCGCGCTGAAAACAACAAAACACCATGTGCAACATACAGGGTTTGGCGAAACCTGGCTCGGTCCACTCAACGAACAGGCAAAACAATCCACGCCAATCATTCCAACTCTAAACACAGCCATGGGCCATGCCGATTGGAGTGACCAGATCAAAGAGCGTCAATGGCAAAAACTCGTCATCAATGCAGTGATTAATCCATTAACGGCTTTACTGAATGAGCCCAACGGCACTTTATTATCGCATCAGTCTCAAGTTCGTCAGCTTTGTGAGGAAGTCGCACCGCTGTTGGCCAAAGAAGGGATCGATCAGACTGCAGAACAATTATTTACGACGGTGATGGCCGTCGCTGAACGAACAGCTAAGAATTATTCCTCAATGCAGCAAGACATCGCTCATCAACGAAAAACTGAAATTGATTTTATTACTGGGTATCTCTTGCAGAAAGCAAACGAACACCAGCTTGCCCTGCCCCAGCATCATGAGCTATACCTGAAAATCAAAGAGAGAGAACAAGCCTTCACTCATTAAGGAGACAAAATGACAAAAAGAGCACTGGTCGTCATCGCCCCGGGATGCGAAGAAATCGAAGCCGTCACCAGTATTGATACGATGGTTCGTGGGGGCATCAAAGTGACCGTAGCCTCCATAAACCAGAACAATCAAAAAGAAGTCGTTGCCTCACGCGGTGTTCATCTGGTTGCAGATTGCATGCTTACTGATGTGGCAAATGACACGTTTGATGCCATTGTCTTACCGGGTGGCTTACCAGGTGCCGAGCATTTACGAGATAACCCATTGGTTGTTGAATTACTGAAAGCTCAGTCAGCGGCATCTCGCTGGCGTGCAGCGATTTGTGCTACTCCGGCATTCGTCTTCGCACATCATGATCTGATTGGTTCCGCGATGGTAACGGGTTACCCAGGCACTCAGGCCCAATTACCGAAAGGACAAGTCAGTCAGGAACGTGTCGTCATCGACTTACCGAACAAACTGATCACCAGTCAGGGGCCAGCAACCAGTCTGGATTTCGCATTGGCAATTGTCAGTGTGCTGCAAGGCCCAGCAACCGCTGACCAAGTCAGAAAAGATATGCTGGCTTAACATGCGATAATTGTTTCCGCCCAATAAAAAAGCCGGTTTCCACCGGCTTTTTTTAATAACTAATTATCGCCACCAGAAAACATCTGCTTGATCCAATCCATCGGGGTACTAGTATCCAGACACGCCTCTGCCGGTGGTAATTTATCGGCTCGGGCAGGCAGGCTTAATGTACCACCACATCCTGCACCAACTGGTTTTCCAGCCGCGTTGAAGTTCACCATGGTAATTCCCTGTGGGATTGGCAATTTCAGCGAATTCACACCTCGGCGCGCCATGTAATCGCTAAATAACGGTAACGCACCATTCGAGCCTGTTAATCCAGAAGATTTGTTGTCATCACGCCCCACCCAGACGGTAATGACTTCGTCATTATCCATCCCGGTAAACCAGGCATCGCGCAAGTTATCCGTCGTACCCGTTTTACCAGCCAAAATCGTATTTGGAAAACGGGCAGCCAAACTACGTGCAGTCCCCTGTGTGGTAACTTTTGTCATCGCAAACAACGTCAGATAAGCCGACTGACTATTCAATCGTCGTTCTGCTTTTTCAGCTCGAATATAAATTGGTCGAGCGTTTGAATCCAGAATAGTCCGGATCGCAGTCAGTGGCTGATAAAGTCCTTCGGTTGATAACGTGAGAAACGCCTGATTCAACTCAAATGGTGTTAATTCAAGTGTTCCTAATACCAAAGACGGATAGTTTGGAATATCACGCTCAACCCCCATTTTTTTCAGGGTTTCGACAACATTCGGAATACCAACCGCCATCCCTAAACGAACGGTTGGGACGTTCAGCGAGTTCGCCAAAGCAGCATACAAGGCAACACTTCCACGATATTGTTTATCATAGTTTTGTGGCGACCAGTTCTGTCCGCCCTGGTTGTGTAAGGTCAGCGGTCTATCTTCTAATGGCGTTGCTAACTGATATCCCTGATCTAAGGCTGTCAGATATACAGCTGGTTTGACCTGAGACCCGATTGGTCGACGTGCATCCAAAGCCCGGTTTAAACCGGCAAAGTCGGTATCACGTCCACCCACAAGGGCCGACACTTCACCAGAGTGGCGATTTGTCACCACCATAGCACCTTGTAATTCCTTCCGTTTGAAACGTTTTTCAATACTATTCAATTGGGAAGAGACGGCTTCTTCAGCTGCCTTCTGAGCGATCGGATCCAGACTGGTAAAGATCTTCAGTCCGGATTGTTTCAGGAAACTATCACCAAATCGCTCTTTCAACTCGCGACGCAACAGGTTCATGAAAGCGGGTGTTCGCCCATACGTCATCTGGCCACGTTGAATAATCCCTAGTGGACGAGAAGCATATTCCTGGAATTGTTCCGGGGTCAGCTGATTATTATCCAGCATCAAACGCAGGATCATATCGCGACGTTTTTGTGCCCGTTCAGGGTAGCGCCACGGGTCATAATAAGAAGGCCCACGCACCATGGTCACCAGCAACGCCATTTGATCCGGCTCTAATTCATTCAGTGGCATACCGAAATAAAAATAAGATGCCAGACCGAAACCATATACCCCTTGCGCATAATTCTGACCAAGATAAATCTCGTTCATGTAAGTTTCGAGGATCTGGTTTTTCGCATAGCGGTAATCAATGATCACCGCCATATAGGCTTCCTGCACCTTACGCCAGATGCTGCGTTCTCTGGACAGGAAATAGTTTTTCGCCAACTGTTGCGTCAGCGTACTTCCCCCCTGAACCGTATGACCAGCCCGCAGGTTAGCAACCATCGCACGCGCAATAGAAAGGAAAGACACACCGCCATGATTGTAAAAATCACGATCTTCCACCAGCAACAGCATGTTGACGAAAGATTGTGGAACCTGATTAATTCTTAACAGAATTCGATCTTCAATTTCCTGTCCGCTGAGACGATCGAGCAAGACCGGATCCATTCGTACATAACCCAGTTCCCGCTGATTATCTGCATTTTGGATTTTACTTAGCCTCTGACCACTAAATGACAACAGCAGTGGACGCGATTTTTCCTGTCCGTCAGAAAAATTAAAACTCCGGCGGATCACGATCATTCGCTGGCCATTGGCCGCATACTGACCCGGCCCTTTCGGATTGGCACTTTCCCGATAATTCAGCAGCTTTAATTCATCTTTCATTTGCTGCATAGAAAGACGCTGTCCCGGAAATAACTCCAGTGGGCGACTATACACCAGTGCTGGCAACTGCCATTTTTCACCGTCAAATTTACTATGGATCAAGCTATCCAGATAAATGCCGAACAGCACCATAAACGCAATAAAAACGACGCTTACTTTTAATGCTAGTCCAATCCAA
>QKFI01000399.1 GCA_003251455.1 Tolumonas sp. | reverse complement strand
AATTTCGTGGTCACGCGCATCGAAACCAAAGATAAGCTCGGTATGTTCTCAGACCTGGTGCGTCCTGCATTCTCTATTCTGGATCCGGAAACGACCTACAGCCTGCCCCCACGTCAAATCGGGAACGGTGTCGTCGATGCCTTTGTCCACATCATTGAGCAATACATGACTTACCCTGCCAACGGGAAAGTTCAGGATCGTTATGCTGAAAGCCTGTTAGCGATTCTGATGGAGGATGGCCCGGTCGCACTGAAAGATCCATCCAACTATGATGTCCGTGCCAATCTGATGTGGGCAGCAACACAAGCGCTGAACGGAACGCTGAGTCTGGGGATGCCGGGTGACTGGTCAAATCATGCCATCGGTCATGAAATCACCGCCCTGTATGGTCTGGACCACGCGCAAACATTAGCGATTGCGGTACCAGCTGTCTGGACTTACAAAAAAGAACAGAAAAAAGCCAAACTTGTGCAATTTGCCGAACGCGTATTAGGGCTGACGGAAGGTAGCGAAGACAGTCGGGCGGATGCTGCGATTGAACAAACTCGCATGTTTTTCGAAGCCATGGGGGTTCCAACCCGTTTTTCAGCCTACGGACTGGATGAAACCGCAATTCCTGCGATTGTTGAAAAACTGATTTCACATAACCGCCTGACGCTGGGCGAATACGCCGACATCACGCCGGATGATGTTTCAGCCCTGCTCAAACTTGCTTTATAAGTTCCATATATATCCCCAAACAACTTGGTGTTGCAGGTAGGCGGCAATTGAATGAGACCCCATGAGCATAGATACACTATGTGAATGGGGCGAATGAAAGCAGCCAACACCGCTGCAACTTCAAGTGGGACGGGGATAAAAAAGCCACACTATCTCATAGTGTGGCAAGTTCATCGCAAGACAAACACACAAATTATCGGCACCCTTTCGGATGCCGTTTACCACTTACTGCAGTTCAGGCCAGTAATCTTTATTCGCTGCAATCAGATCATCGAGAATTGCTTTCGCAACAGTAGCGCTTGGCACTGTTTTCGATAAGGTAATTGCCTGCCAGAGTTTTGCATAAGATTGCTCAACCCAGGCTTCGACCACCAGTTTTTCCACTGCAACCTGTTGATTCATCATCCCCAGTTGGAATTGTGGGATCTGCCCGATTTGTACTGGTTCAGGTCCGGTATTTCCCACCAAACATGGGATCTCAACCATTGCTGTCGGATCAAAGTTACTGATAGAACCTTGGTTTGGCACAATCATCAGCATGCGTTCTTTCGTGTTATAAGCAATCGCACGCGCCAGATCGACAATGTAAGACGCATGTTCATCGATATGCAGTTCACAACCTTTTGATGAACCTTGCTCAGCGATTTTACGACATTCACCAAAGACAAACTTCTCACGACCATCCATCACTTCATTTGCACGGGTGTACTCTTTATTTGAGTGCTCAACGACATAATCCGGGTACAGATAATATTTCAGGTATGTATTTGGTAATGTATTGGTATCTAATGCATACACATCTTTTGCTTTTGCAAAAGTATCATTCCAGCTTGGCTCCACATGTTGCGACTCAATGTTTTTATGCACCACATAGCCATATTTCGCGACATGTTCTTTCAGTTTCGGCATCAGATCATTGCCTGCCTGATCACGAATATCACTGTACCAACCGAAGTGATTCAGACCGTAATATTTCACGATCATCTCTTTGCGCGATTCCAGCCCCAGAATTTCAGCCATGCGTACTTCAATACCAACCGGCATATCACAGATATTCAGGATCTTCGCATTCGGACGTAAACGACGAGTCGCTTCAGCCACAATTGCAGCTGGGTTTGAGTAGTTCAGCATCCATGCATTTGGAGAATATTTCTCCATGTAATCGACCAGCTCCAGTACACCGCCAATTGAACGCATACCGTAAGCAATACCACCAGGACCACAAGTTTCCTGACCAACCACACCATGTTTTAATGGAATTTTTTCATCCAGCTCACGCATTGGATATTTACCAACACGAATATGCGCCATCACAAAATCAACACCACTAAATGCTTCACGAGGATCGGTGGTATAAGAAAATACCACTTCAGGTGCACGTTCTTTAATTAAAATGGAACATGCTTTACCGATAGTTTCCTGACGTGCTGCGTCATTGTCATAAAATTTTAATTCTTTAATTGGGAATTTATCTAAATTATCCAGCAGCATTAAAACGATACCAGGAGTAAAAGTACTACCACCACCAGCAACTAATACAGAATACTTTTTCATCTTAATCTCCAACTACAGTATTTATTCACTACACAAGAATTTATTTACTTACTACACATTAAACTTCATCAGATTTTCTAAACTGTCACGAACTTGTGGCACGGATAATCCGATAATGACCTGAATTGCATCTTTATTTCTGACAACACCATGAGCACCAATCTGACGGAATGTTGAATCACTCATGACACGGGCTGCATCTTTTACGCTGATTCTTAATCGGGTCGCGCAGTTATTTACCTCTGCAATATTTTCACTACCACCTAACGCTTCGAGTAATTGCAGTGCCTGACCTTCATAAGGGTTATCATTATTGACAGCAGTCTGACCTTCCTGACGGTTTTTATAATCTGCTTTGGTGAACAACTTGATATCTTCGGCTTCATCTTCACGGCCAGGGGTTTTCACATCAAATCGCAGAATTAAATGTCTGAATGTGAAGAAGTAAATGACAGTGAAGGTACAACCGATCATCACTTGCATGAAGATATTCATTGCGTGGTGATGGAACATTGGCAGCCAGTTCTGCACGATGATTTCCAGTAAACCACCACCCATGTTGCCGACAATACCGTTCATATACATGATTGCTGCCATGGACGCCGCCAAAACCGCATGAATGGCAAACAGGAATGGCGCAACGAACAGGAAGGTAAATTCCAATGGTTCTGTAATACCCACCAGTGCCGCTGTTAATACTGCTGGAATTAACAGACCTGCGACTTTCTTTTTATTTTCTGGTTTTGCAGTCATATACATCGCACCCGCAATACCAATCGCACCGAATATTTTTGAATTACCGTGCAGCGCAAAACCACCCTGAGGGAATAATTCAATCAATGGCTGAGTTGAATTACTGAATTCTGCAATGTGTTGGATCCAATAAGCCTGAATACCACCTTCAACAACTGCTGGACCTAATACAAATGGACCATACACGAAATGATGCAAGCCAGTTGGAATTAAAATACGTTCAAGGAATGTATAAATCCAAACACCTAATGCACCAGCATGACTTAAAAATACTTGTAACGATGCAATACCACCCTGAACTTTTGGCCAAATTAATACCGTTAAGAAAGCCAGTGGTAACATGGCAATAAAGCCAATAATCGTGACAAAAGCAGTGCCTTGGAAAATACCTAAATAATCAGGTAATTTTTTCTCAAAATAACGGTTATGGATATATGTCATCACCGCAGCGATAAAGATCGAACCAATAATACTGGTATCCAATGTTTTAATACCGGCAATATTTGTTAACCCACTCACCCCACCAATGGGTTGACTAAAATCAACACCGAAGTTACTACCCCATGTCGTTAATATCGCTGCGATAAAATAGTTAAACGTTAAATATGAAACGACAACGGCAAGACAAGCTCTGGCATGCGCCGTTTTTGCCAGACCAATCGGTAAACCGATGGCAAAAATAATCGGCATATTGCGGAAGACGGTCCAGCTACCTTCCTGAATAATCATCCATAACTTGAACCACACGGTATCGGAATTTGCTATCGAACCGACTAATTGCGGATTGGTTAATAAAATGGATATCCCGGCAACTATTCCCGCAAAGGGGAATAACAGCACGGGGGTAAACATGGCACCACCAAAACGCTGTAATAGTTTTAACATGGTTGAATCCTCTGTTTCTGTAACTGAGCGCGACCAAACGCAATGTCATCTGTTGTTTGTTGTTT
>QKFI01000305.1 GCA_003251455.1 Tolumonas sp. | reverse complement strand
CCAAACAGTTCCAGCCCGGTATCAATCAATCGTTGACGGGTGGTTTCGCTGCGTGGATCTATGGATTCGGTGTTCATTATTGAGACCCCATCATTGTGTCGATGTTACGGCTCTGCGAAAACGGATGAGTGCAATTACAAAAAACACAGAACCAATCAAGATGATTGCCAGAAAGTCCTTCCAGACAACGTCAATCCCGGCGCCTCGGTATAAAATCGATTGTGCCAGTCGGACAAAATAGGTGGTTGGCGCACCAAGCATGATGTTTTGAACCAATTCGGGCATGCTTTCCCGAGGGGTCACGCCGCCGGAAAGTAACTGTAACGGAATAATCGTCAGAATAATCAGCAAGCCGAGTTGCGGCATCGAACGGGCGAGGGTGCCAAGAAATATCCCTATAGAAGCTGCCGAGAACAGATAAATGACCGCACCTGCAATAAACAATGGGAGTGAACCAGCGATAGGAACTGCGAGTACCCCTTCAATAATACATGTCAGCGCGACAATCGCACCAATCAAGACTGCCAGACTATTGGCCCAGATTTTTGCCATCATAATTTCAAATGGCGTGAGTGGCATGACCAATAGATGTTCTAATGTGCCATGTTCCCGTTCCCGAATAAACGCAGCACCTACCAGAATAATGGTCAGCATATTGAGATTGTTGATCACTTCCATCACACCACCGAACCAATATCCCGTCAGGTTTGGGTTAAACCGGACACGAGAGGCGAGTTTGATCGGTAATTCGTTACTATCGCGTGTTCCGGTCAGATATTCATTCAGTTCAGTGGCAAAGATTTGTTGAATATAACTGGCACCAATAAATGACTGACTCATGATGGTAGCATCAATATTCAACTGAATAACGGGTCTGTGACCTGCCAGCAAGTCACTTTGAAAATTCACTGGGAATACAATGCCGAATGAATATTTTCCCTGATCCATCGCAGCATCCATGGTTTGTAATGACACGGTTTCAGGTGGATTAAAATAGGGTGTGGTGAGCGCATTGCGTAATCGAAGTGTTACGGGCGATAAATCCTCGTCGACGATGGCGACTGGTGCATGATGCAGCTCTTGGGAAACACCGACAGCAGCACTGTAGATAGCGCCGGTAAATGACCAGACAATTAGAATTAGTAAAACCCGATCCGCCCATAGGCTTCGTAATTCTTTAATCCCCAGTCGCCAGATGTTATGCCAGTGAATTCCCATCTCAGCCTACCTTTCCTGCTTCGGTAACAGGATGAGCGAAAATAGAGTGAGAACTGGAATAAACATGGCCAGTTTCAGGAGGGGTTCTATCAAATCAGTCAAACCAAGCGCTTTGGTAAATACGCCCCGACTGATGATCAGAAAATATGTCGCCGGTGAGATCTGCCCTAAACTGTAGGCAAAGCCTGATAATGAAGCGACTGGGGTTGTCAGACCGGAAAACTGAACTGTGGGTAGCATGGTGAGAATAGCTGCACCAAACAGTGCCGCGATTTGAGTTTTGGTAAATGTAGAAATGACGAGGCCGAATCCGGTTGTGGTGATTACATACAGCAGGGCTCCTAGGGTAAGGGTAAAGACACTGCCTTTGATCGGGACACCAAACATCCAGACCGCCTGAATGATCAGCAATACGTAACTAATCATGGCGAGCACCACATATGGCAACTGCTTTCCAAATAAGAACTCGAGTCGAGTGACTGGGGTGACGTAGAGATTCGTGATTGAACCGAGTTCTTTTTCCCTAACGACACCTAATGCCATCAAAATAGCAGGGATGAAAATCAATAATAAGGAAATGACCGCCGGAACCATCGCATAGATACTGCGAAAATCCTGATTGTAGCGATATCGCTGAGCAATCTCGGTGGGCATCAGATTGGGCGTGGTCCCCGTCATTTCTGTAATGCGGTTGACCAGATATTGTTGATGCATCCCTTGAACATAACCTAGCGTCATTTCACCACGATACGGTAATGCACCATCGACCCATGCGCCGATTTCAGGTGAGCGATTGAGTTTTAAATCCCGACCAAAATGCGGTGGGATCTCTAGTGCGAGAGAGAGTTCTCCACTACGGATGCGCTGTTCTAATTCCTGATCGCTTTGAATATCCGGTCGTTGCACAAAATAGCGAGACCCGGCGATATTCTGTATGTAATCACGAGATTCTGGCGTCTGATCCTGATCCATCACGGCGAAGCGCAAATTCTCAACATCCATGGAGATCCCATTTCCCAGCACAAACATCAGCAGGATTGAACCGAGTAATGCAAATGCCAGCCGGATCATATCTCGTTTCAATTCCAGCGATTCCCGGTACGCGTAAGCCAACAAACGGCGAAGACTAAAGACCTTGTGCTGGTTCTGATGATTGTTGTTCGGTGTATGTGGTTTTAACTCACTCGCATGTGTTGTTGATTCAGCAGTAGCTTCTTCCAAATACGCAATAAATGCGGCTTCCAGCGTCTGAGCTTGTTTGGCTGCCTGTAATGCCTGAGGCGTATCACTCGCCAGCACTTGACCCGCGTGCATCAACGAAATACGGTCACAACGCTCTGCTTCATTCATAAAATGGGTGGAAATAAAGATCGTCACACCATGCTGGCGGGATAGCTCGACTAATAGTGCCCAGAATTGATCGCGTGCGATGGGGTCAACACCCGAGGTTGGTTCGTCCAGAATCAACAGTTTCGGGTCATGAACAATTGCGACAGCCAAAGACAATCGCTGACGGATCCCCAGCGGTAAAGACGCAGAAGGTTGATTGGCATAAGGCGTCAGCTCAAAGCGCTTCAGTAATGCTTCTGTGCGGCTTGCGATCTGATTTTCGGGCAAATGGAAGAGTTGAGCATGTAATGCCAGATTCTGTAAGACAGTCAGCTCGCCATACAACGAAAATGCTTGCGACATATAGCCAACCTGTCGTCGGGTGGCAATGTTGCTGCTATCTACTGGCCTGCCAAACAAACGGGCCGAACCTTCCGTTGGTGGTAATAACCCGGTCAGCATTTTCATGGTGGTGGTTTTGCCGCAACCGTTTGACCCGAGAAAACCAAAGATTTCACCTTTCTCAATATCAAAACTGACCTGTTTCACCGCGGTAAAATCACCAAATTTCTGTGTCAGGTTGTTCGCTTCAATTGCGAGTTGATGATCTATCTGATTTCTGGGGGGAATGACGAGTGCCTGATGTGCCTGCTGACGAGATTCGGGTAACAGGCGAATAAACGTTTCTTCCAGAGTTTGGCATTGTGTCTGTTGTTTTAACTCGCTAGTGCTGCCACTGCCGATAATTTTCCCGGCATCCATCGCTATCAACCAGTCAAAATGTTCAGCTTCTTCCATGTACGCTGTCGCAACCAAGATTGTCATCTCTGAATGACGTTGTCGTATCCGTTGAATCAGCTCCCAAAACTGACGACGGGAAAGAGGATCAACACCTGTGGTGGGTTCATCGAGAATCAGCAGATCGGGGGCGTGGATGAGCGCACAGCAAAGCCCGAGTTTCTGTTTCATCCCGCCAGAGAGTTTTGCTGCCGGACGATCATGGAATTCAGCGAGTCCGGTTGCTGTCAATAGTTCGTTGATCTGTGAAATGCGATCCTGACGGTTGAGTCCAAACAGACGTGCAAAGAAATCGACATTTTCAGTGACGGAAAGAGTCGGATAGAGGTTACGCCCGAGCCCTTGCGGCATGTAGGCGATCCTCGGTAAAAGCCTTTCGCGTAAACGTCGAATACCGATATCGTGACCTAATACTTCTATCTTTCCTTGTTGTATTTTGCGCGCACCGGCAATCAGGGCGAGTAGCGATGATTTACCAACGCCATCCGGTCCAATCAACCCAATCATCTGACCTGCAGGGATCGTCACACTGATAGTATCGAGTGCTTTCACAGCACCATAAGTCAGGCTGACTGAGGTGAGTTGCGCAATATTTCCGGTCGTCATGATTCATTACCTTGCCGGAAATTGCGCAGGC
>QKFI01000135.1 GCA_003251455.1 Tolumonas sp. | reverse complement strand
GTGATGAACGGTTATGGCCGTTATCGATGCCGTGTTTTATTGGTGGGGAAGAGTCAATTCGGCTGGCGCAATATGGTCATTCCAATATCGGTAAAATGAAGACCTTATATCGTCAGGGATTGCATCACCGTTATGGCAGCATGATGCAGGTGATTGCCGGGGTGCATTTCAATTTCTCCATGCCGGATAGTTTTTGGTCCGCCTGGCAGCAACTTAATTCGCAATCCTGTTGTCAGTGTAAACTGATTTCAGACAGCTATATGGGGTTGATCCGCAACGTTTACCGCTTTGGCTGGGTTGTGCCTTATCTGTTTGGCGCATCGCCCGCGCTCTGCAGTTCGTTCCTGCAGGGCAAAACATCGAATTTACCGTTTGAAAAAGTCGGGAAAGGTACGTTATTTCTGCCATATGCAACATCACTGCGTCTTTCTGATTTGGGTTATACCAATAAGTCACAGGCGAGTCTGGCGATCTGTCACAATAATCTGCCGGATTACATCCATTCAGTTCGATGTGCACTGGCTGCGCAGGAACCAGATTTCACTGCATTAGGCGTCAAAGTTGGTCAGGAATACCGTCAATTGAATGACCATGTCCTACAGTTGGAAAATGAGCTGTATGCACCTATCCGTCCTAAGCGTTCACCGCGCTCCGGAGAGCGCTCACTGGTGGCGTTGGAGCGTCGAGGCATTGAATACATTGAATTAAGAACGCTGGATGTGAATCCATTTGCGCCGTTTGGTGTTGAACAGTCACAGTTACAGTTCCTTGATTTATTCCTTGTGTGGTGTTTGTTACGCCCATCACTGGCATTAACAGAAACAGAAATAGCCCGGAATCGGGAAAATATGAAGCGCGTAACGCTCGAAGGTCGTCGCCCAGACCTGACTCTGATGACCGATCAGGGTGAAATACGTTTAGCAGATCTGGGTATGCGCTTATTTGATGAACTCGCCGAAGTTGCCGAGTTGCTGGATCACGCCTATGGTCGCGTGCAGTATCAGACAGCATTGGAAGCAGAGCGGAAGAAATTACAGCACCCGGAACATACCTTGTCGGCACAGTTACTGGATCAGCTGTTAACGAATAATCTGGATAATGCAAAATTTGGTCAGATGCAGGCAGAAAAATTCCATCAGCAACTGAATAAAGAGCCATTGCAATACTGGGAAAGAAATTATTTCATTGATGAAGCGGAAGCATCCATCGTGAAACAAAGTGAATTGGAAGCGGATGATCATCAATCCTTTGATGATTTTCTCTATCATTATCTCAAGTTGCCATTAGCTGCTTATAGCGGGTGCAACTAATTCGAGTTCAAAATTTTTCACAACTTCAAAAATGCTCATTATTCTTTAATTAGTAAGAGCAAACGTCGTTGTGATTACATGAGCCTGAAAACAAGATTGCGGGAGTACTTTCCAGCATTTATGTCAGCATCAATCATCCTGATGCTGATTTTGGCTGTGTTGTATCCGACAACCCTGATCCAGACAAAATTGAATCGTCAGGGCGAAGTTCATGTCCAACTTGAACAAGTTGCCCGTTATCTTGATCAATCTGTTGTCAGGATTGTCGAATCACTGATTGATATGGAGAGCTTGCCGCGCAATTGTTCGCAGTCTGTGCAGGAAAAGTTCCGTTATTATCATTTTTGGTTACCGCAGGTCGGTGAGCTTTCCCTGTTTGATCCGCAAGGAAATCTAGTCTGTTCGAGTTGGCAGTCCGTGACGAACACTTATTCGATCTCGAAAGACAGGAGTGAATCCCGGATCAGCGTTCGTGCGCCAGTTGCGGATAGTATGAATGTGCAAACCGGGATCCTAATCGGTCGACATGCTCGAGATGGTTATGAAAATACCGCTTTTCTGCCGCTATCATCCTTGCGGGACTATCTTGCCAGTCTCGATATTGACTATACCAGCCTGAGTATTCTGGATACTAAAACCGGGGTGCCGGTTGTGGTGAATGGTTCATATTCCTTGCCGGTTGAACCGAATTCGATAGCATTTCCCCTGACACGTATATTTCAGGAAGAAGGTATTGGCGATAATCTGCAACGCCAATATTGGTATATCCGTCCGTTGACGTCCTTACCACAATTGGCGCTGGAAATTGGCATCTCGGTTGAAAGTTTATATGCAGGCATCTATGTGCCAGGCTGGCATTGGTGGTTTGTCTTTGTATTGTTTCATCTTAGCCTGACATCATTTCTGGTGTATTTACGTTATCGCGCGAAAGATCCGAAGCGAAACCTTCTGTTAGCTCTAAAAGACAATCAGCTATTCAATGTATATCAGCCTATAGTTGACGCTGGCACCGGCGATTTATTGGGCGTTGAGGTGTTGATGCGCTGGTTGCATCCGCAAGCAGGATTAATCAATCCTGCGGAGTTTATTCCAATGGCGGAACGAACAGGCTTAATCGTGCCAATGACAAGACATCAGATCGATGCTGCCGTTGAAGAGCTCAAACCATTATTGCGTCGGTATCCATCACTTTATCTGTCGTTTAACATTGGCGCACAGCATCTGTTATCCAGCCGTTTCATCAATCACTTACTGGAATATAAAAAAGTTCTAATTGGTTTGAACGTTGAAATTACTGAATCGGAATTGATGGAACATCATGACCCAGTGATTCAGACATCACAGGAGTTGTTGCAGGAACATCAGATCCATGTTGCGATTGATGATTTCGGAACCGGATATTCGAGCTTAGGTTATTTGCAGTCCATGTCAGTTTATGCGCTCAAAATTGATCGTTCTTTTGTGGCCGCGATTGATACCGGTGCTGTGAATGCGCCGGTTTTGGAGGCGATTATTCATTTATCACATAATCTTGAGATGCAGGTGATAGCCGAAGGGGTAGAAACCATGGCGCAATCTGAATGGTTAATCCGGCATGGGGTCTACCGCCATCAAGGATGGTTGTATGCGAAGGCAGAAAGGGCTGAAGCGCTGTTACGACTGCAATGGCCTATCGACCTCAGCAAGAAGATCCGCTAATTCGCGGGTCTTTTTACTTCATCAGGATTTTGCGTTTTCCCCGATACGTTTGATGAGCGCTTCTTCCGTTAAACTGGCCTCCCAGTCAAAGTCAGGGAAGCACTGCATTGCTTTCTGCACATCAGGCCGTGCGCCCATCATTGCCAGATAACGCTGAATGTTCGGGAATTGCTTAATATCCTGTTTCTGACGTTCATATAACGCAATCCAAGGATAAATCGCCATATCGGCGATTGAGTAATGCTCGCCGGCAACGTAGGTATGCATGGCTAGCTGCTTTTCCAGTACACCATATAAACGCGTTGTTTCTTCCGTATAACGTTTGATGCCGTAGGGAACGACTTCAGGGGCATAATGATTAAAGTGGTGATTCTGACCTGCCATCGGCCCTAAACCACCCATTTGCCAGAACAGCCATTGCAATACCATATAGCGTTCAGCACCTTGCTTCGGTAGGAATTGGCCATGTTTTTCAGCAAGATAGGTCAGGATTGCGCCGGATTCAAACACGTTGATGCCCGTTTCATGATCCATTAGGGCAGGAATGCGATTATTAGGTGAAACCTTCAGGAAACTGGGTAGAAACTGATCTCCGGTCCGGATATTAATCGGGATCATCTGATAGGGGACTCCTAATGCTTCGAGCATTAGGGTGATTTTTCTGCCATTCGGTGTTGGTGCAAAAAATAAAGTATACATTTGACCCCTCCAACATTCCTGATTATAGTGACGGTGATCACTTTACGCATGAGTGGACTCAAGGTAAACACTGTCTTTTAAAACCTCTTAAAATATAGATCGCCGCCACATAAATAATAGTTAAAATAGTTGGATTGTTATCTATATCACAGATAAATTTATTTAAGTTCTTGGCGGTATTCGCAATATCATATTTTATTTTTATTTGTCCGGTTATTTTAATTACTTAATCCGTTCTTTATTTTCGTTAAATAGATGAAGGTGGAAAGCCCTTATATAGTTTGCGTGTAACGATAAAAAA
>QKFI01000164.1 GCA_003251455.1 Tolumonas sp. | reverse complement strand
GACTGCCCACATTCATCTAAACCGCTGACATAACGCATCCATCCTGCCACGCCTAATGCGAGATGTGAAAAATCAGAACCATTCTTCAGATGGAAACGTATTGGATTCAACATTCGTTGTGGTAATTTTTCATCCATGGCAATCTGCCAAGTACGATGCTTCAGACTTGGGTTGCAAAATCGATCAATTAATAATTTTGCATACCCAAGGAGATCCGTATTTTCAGGCATATCAAGTGTTGGTGCTTGTTCCTGCATCATTAACCTGAACGCTGATTTTCGATAGTTTGGGTCCGCCATACAATTATCAATATGTTGATAACCGCCCAGATAACCTAGATATGCCAGAAAAGAATGACTTCCATTCAGCATCCGCAATTTCATATTTTCATAAGGAATAACATCTTTGACAAATTGAGCCCCCACCGCAGCCCAGTCTGGATGACCCGCAACAAAATTGTCTTCAATCACCCACTGACGGAATGATTCAGTTGCAATACCACATGGATCAGCAACACCAAGCAGGTCTTCGATATCAGCTAATGTTTCTGCATTTGCTGCAGGAACGATCCTGTCAACCATGGTACAAGGGAACGTCACATTCACCTGAATCCAATCAGCCAAAGTTTTATCTAATAAGTTTGCGAAATCGAGAATCACGTTGCGAGCAACACGACCATTTTCTGGCACGTTGTCACAAGAGAGCACTGAAAATGCAGGCAGTCCACGATCACGACGTAAACGAAGCGCCTGAACCAAATAACCAATAGTGGATTTTGGTGTCGTCGGATTTTCAAGATCATGGATAATTAACGTATTGTTCTTGTCTAATTTTCTCGTTGCCGGGTCACTGCAATAGCCTTTTTCGGTAATCGTCAAAGACACAATCGCAATCTGTGGCTCAGCGAGTTTTTCCAATACGGCATCTATACCATCCAACATCGTGTGAACTGATTCAATAATAGAACCGATGATCTTTACATCATT
This sequence comes from Tolumonas sp., assembly GCA_003251455.1. Taxonomy (GTDB): domain Bacteria; phylum Pseudomonadota; class Gammaproteobacteria; order Enterobacterales; family Aeromonadaceae; genus Tolumonas. The sequence goes on along the minus strand of QKFI01000164.1, from coordinate 4,546 downwards.
GTTATCGGCGCTTTTTTCCACGACTGTGTATAGATGATTTTGTTCCCGCAATGCTTTTATCAGCGCACCATCACCATGAAAACCAACAACACATTCCCCCCAATCACTCTCAGTTTTCATGGCAACATCATGGGTAAACAACCCTTGATGCGCTCGATGGAAAGCACCAAATCCGATATGAGCAATGCGTGATTTCAAGTGAGTACGATCATATTGAACCACTGTGACGTCATCTTTTAGTTCAGCGTTCGATATATTTAGCGTATCAATGGTCAACATGATCTCTTACCTCGAAAATTTAGCAATAAAATGCGCGTTTAATAGCCATTTCGACACCCCGAACTTCGGCCAACCCTTTCAGACGACCAATTGCTGAATATCCCGGATTAGTTTTCTTCTTCAAATCATCCAGCATTTGATGACCATGATCCGGACGCATCGGTATCAACAGTGGTTGTCCAGCATTTGCACGACGGTTTTCTTCTTCCAAAAGCGCTTTTACTACTTCATACATATCCACATCACCTTCTAGGTGAGCCGCTTCATGGAATGTTTTCGGATTGTCTTCACGACAAGTCGAGCGCAGATGCGTAAAGTAAATGCGATTTCCAAATTGTTTGATCATGTTGACCAGATCGTTGTCAGCACGCACGCCATACGAACCAGTACACATGGTGAAACCATTTGCGCTGCTGTCGACTGTCTCAACCATCCACTGCATATCTTCAATTGTAGAAACAATACGAGGTAAACCAAGGATTGGGCGTGGTGGATCATCCGGATGAACGGCCATTTTGATGCCGACTTGTTCTGCAACCGGAATGATGCTTTTCAGAAAGAATGCAAAGTGCTCACGCAATTTCGCTTTATCAATCCCATCATAATCCGCCAAACGAGTGCGGAACTGTTCGATGGTATAACCCTCTTCAGCACCCGGTAAACCAGCAATAATGTTACGAGTCAGACGAGTTTTATCCATGCGCGAAAAACGCTTGTTTGCCTGTTCAATTTCTTCCGCTGTGTAGTCTTTTTCTGCACCAGCGCGTTTGAGGATATGTAATTCAAATGCCGCAAATTCGATTTGATCGAAACGTAGCGCTTTTGAACCATCTGGTAGCTCATATGCCAGATCGGTGCGTGTCCAATCCAGCACAGGCATGAAGTTATAACACACGGTTTGAATGCCACATGCAGCGAGATTACGCAGCGTCTGTTGGTAGTTTTCGATATAAGTCAGATAGTCGCCAGTCTGGGTTTTAATATCTTCATGGATTGGTACACTTTCCACGACTGACCAGACTAATCCTGCCTGCTCAATCATTGCTTTCCGATCCTGAATTTCCTCGACTGACCAAACCTGACCATTCGGAATATGGTGCAGAGCATTCACCACACCTGTCGCACCAGCTTGTCGCACATCAGCCAATGACACAGGATCATTCGGGCCATACCAACGCCATGTTTGTTCCATTCTGTTTCTCCGGATAACTTGAAATATTGACCAATTAAAATACTCACCACAACAACTGGTCAACCAATTTATATTAATTCTTTGGACTACATTGTTTATATTTATTTTTGGTTGACCAATATATATCTACTCCTTACGATCAGGATTTGCCTGTTTTGAGTATTTGGTTATGCGTGTTGAAGCGAAACGTCAATATCGTGAAGTTGGTGAATCTCTGAAAGAAGAATTAGCTGCAGGGAAATATACGATTGGATCGAGATTGCCACCAGAAAGAGACATGAGTGAACGAATGGGTGTTGGACGTGCCGTTATCCGAGAAGCCCTCATCATGCTCGAAATTGAAGGATATATCGAAGTGCGTAAAGGCTCGGGCATTTATGTCATTGCATTACCAGAGACCATGGATGATACAACATCACCAGAAACCGTGATGGGGCCTTTTGAATTACTTCAGGCACGTCAATTACTCGAAAGCAATATCGCTGAATTTGCGGCCATACAGGTCACACCACCCGATATTCACAAAATGAAAGCAGCGCTGGAAACAGAGAAAAAAGATTTAGAAAGTGGTGAAAGTGAAAACGGCGATATGCTGTTTCACAGAGCAATTGCTGAAGCAACACACAATAACATGCTGATCCAACTCTGGGAGCTTTCCTGGAAAAGTCGAGAAAACAATCCAATGTGGAAAAAACTACACCAAAGGATAACAGGTCACGCGTACAGAGTTGCTTGGTTGCAAGACCATCTCAATATTTTAATGGCACTACAGAAAAAAGATCCTCAAGCCGCTAAACGTGCGATGTGGCAGCATTTAGAAAATGTAAAAGAAAAACTCATGGAACTATCAGATGTCGATTCACCGGAATTTGATGGCTATCTATTTTCCTCTTATCCGGTTGCAACCGCATAGTTCGCATTTTAATTACACCATCCAAGATGATTCGAATATGCTTAACGTATAAAAACCTTCTTGCTGATGAGGAGCTCCCATGCGTTTTCACTCACGCCTTGTTTTTCTATCGGGAGTCATGAGCTTTGTCTTGTCTATACATCCATTGCAAGCGGCAGAACCATTAACAGGTACCCTACCGCCACCCTCCCGTGCGACAAACCCAATTCCTGAAAAGAAACAAACGCCGGCCAATACTGAATGGCAGAAAAAAAGATCGGAGACAAACCGTAATCAGGAGCAAACCCGAACACGCCAACCGAAGAATCAGTCCCCTAATGAAATTCACTTATGGGACCGAGATAGAGAAAGATCACGGACAAACACTCACCAGCATGAGTGGCAACAACGTTTTCCGGCATATCATCAACCACGTTTTCGCTACTACAGGGAAATGCCGTATGGTCACAGAAGTTTCTTTTTCGGGGGCATTCATTATTTCTTTTATGATGATCTCTGGTATGTCTTGCACAGTGATGTCTATGAAGAAGTTCCTGCGCCGCAAGGTGTCATCATCATCAATGGAGAGCCGGTGCTGAACAGTGAGCCCATTCTTTCTCCAACCCCCATCTTATCTCCTGAGCCTGAAGATTTAGTACAACCAGAAGACGATATGCAGGTGATCGATTTCAACGGATTACGTTATTACTACAAAGATGGGCGATATTATCGACGGGATATCAATGGAAATTATCTGGAAGTACCGCCGCCCAGATGATCCACATTTCATCAGACAGGATACGCTGTCCGTTATTCAAAATAGTTTCGATGACTTCGTAGTGTGCTTCCCCTCTCCTTTAAGAGACAGGGGAAGCTTTGTGCCATGGAGATAGATTACCTTCATTAACGCTTGCGGTTATTCAGGTTTACCGCCACCACCACCGCCGCCTTTGGCAGTCAGCGGAATGTCTATGTAAACCAAGCCACCTTCGTCGCCTAGACCTCCATTACCTTTAGCGATAATGTTCGGAAAGAAATTCTCACCGAGGTTCACAAGCTGGGTACTAGTGCCAAATTCAGTCTTCGATCCAAGACATTTTGGACCAATATCGTCCTGACCGTCCAACACAAAGGTCAGACGATAAAGACCGGTGTCAGCAGTCTTCGCGTTCCAGTTATAGCCATACACAATGCTACCACCCGAGGTGATTTCAACCGACCAAGGCCCAGGATTCGTGGCAATAGAGCTTGCGTAGGTGGCGACATTGATCAACGGATTGCCCACGGATTCTCCTGACCACTGACCGGTTCCCGGCTCCCAATCAGGTGGAGTCAGTGTCTGAGGATCCGTATCGTTACTAATTTTTTGGATCAGCAAACGGGCGCAACTAGAGTACACCAACGCGTGTACGGGGATGTCAGTTGCTTCAGCAGTTGTTGCTTTTCTCAATGAGGTCGGGTCAAGCAAAGCTCTTGTGCCAGGATATGCGCCTTCACCACCAGGACCAAAGTCAGTACCCTGAATTTCGTTGCCTGACTGTTCAGTACCGGGCACAGCCCCACTCATACCTAGGGCAGCAAAACAGCCAATACTTAGCGGATAGTCAGGATCATTTATAGGATGATTAGTCTCATCAACCACTGTACCAGGTATATGGCATTTTGATGGATAACCAGTACCAGTTGGTGACCAATCCTCCTGTGCCGCCAGCTTACTGCTAAACCAGCTGTCTCCTGACACATCTTGCAATAAGTTAAATTCAACACGAATCATCCGCGGGGCAATATCCGGGGTAGACTCCAGAAGGTCGCCGACATCGACAGCACTCACGATCAGCGATTTATTTGGGTCATAGTGGGTAATCAGTGCTTTCCAGAAGTTATCTGATCGTTTTTGCAACCACCAAACTGTGTCGGGATCTCCTGTGAATTCGAGCTCTCCTGTTTCCGAAATCACGCTCACATGTTGACCGTAGTAGCATAGATCCGTTGGCGATACCGGCGTACCAGCGACCGCCTCCGTCTGCGTAATACACTGCGAAGATGGATCTGTAATCGTAGCGAATTTCCAAGCACTATCGGAAGGAAAATTGCCTGGTCGGACTTCTTCTTCCGAAAGGATCACCGGGAAAGATAAATTGTTTGCAGCCGTTTCAGTCGTCGTAGGTTTGCCGCCACCAGAA
>QKFI01000136.1 GCA_003251455.1 Tolumonas sp. | reverse complement strand
TTTTACGATCCTTACGCGCTTTTTCTGGATACGCTTCGAGCACTTCCTGAATTAACGCCAGATTCTCTTCACGAGTTCTGTTAGTCATAGCAGTAATTCCTTGAATTGGCAGACAATCCTGGCTGGCAGCATCCCTGCCAGCCGCTATTGCAAAACTGATTAATTAAGAAGCAGCAGCTTCTTCAGCAGCAGTTTTACCGATGATGGACTCGTCTTCTACGTCCATGATGCCGAATTCCATCAGCAGCTCTTCCAGCTCATCCATAGTTACTGGAGATGGAACAACCAATTTTTTGTTGTCGACAACTTTACGAGCCAGTGCACGGTATTCATCAGCTTGCTGACATTTCGGATCGTATTCGATAACAGTCATACGACGGATTTCAGCGCGTTGTACGATGTTGTCACGTGGAACGAAGTGGATCATCTGAGTGCCCAGTTTTTCAGCCAGAGCGATGATCAATTCATCTTCACGGTCAGTTTTACGAGAGTTACAGATCAGACCACCTAAACGAACTGAACCTGATTTCGCGTATTTCACGATACCTTTAGAGATGTTGTTCGCAGCGTACATTGCCATCATTTCGCCTGAACAAACGATGTAGATTTCTTGTGCTTTGTTTTCACGGATTGGCATCGCGAAACCACCACACACAACGTCACCCAGTACGTCGTAGAATACGAAATCTAATTCATCATCATATGCGCCTTCTTCTTCTAAGAAGTTGATCGCTGTGATAACGCCACGACCTGCACAACCAACTCCTGGCTCTGGACCACCAGACTCAGCACAACGAACTCCGCCGTAACCGATCTGCAGTACATCTTCTAATTCCAGGTCTTCAACAGAACCAACTTCAGCCGCCATTTCCATGATGGTGTTCTGTGCTTTCGCGTGAAGGATCAAACGAGTAGAATCCGCTTTAGGGTCACAACCGATGATCATTACTTTTTTGCCCATTACCAGGTTCTGTGTAGTGGTAGACTTCCCGATACCACCTTTACCGTAGATTGCACATTGACGAATAGCCATGTCGTTTCTCCTTCCTCTGAATGACGTTGACGTATATATAAATGCACGTCACGTTCCACTCTGGCCAAATTTTTTAACCAGTTGAAAAATATAGATTATTTTTATTTTCGTGATTTCTGTCGCAGAAATGATCGATACAAACTTGGACTTTTTGTATGGAAATGGACAAGGGAATGTCAGCTTTGTGAACTGCTTCAAACTTATAGGCCAACCCAAAACCCACAACGCGATCCAGCGCAACATTGTCTTTTCCTCCCCCCACGCGCTCCTCCCCCAAGCCTGAATCCGAAGGAGGAGGCTGATTTTTGGGTGATAGGCAGACTAGATTGGCCCCAATCTATTTTTTTGTCTGAGGAAACAGAATGAAACGTCTCGCTTTTCCGTTGTTATTCCTTTTACCGTCGGCAGCCTTCGCCCAATGGGATCTGCCCAAAATCCCAGCATTCAAAGAAGACCCCAGCGGGATCTTTACCAGCACCGCGACGTTGAATAAAGGAACCTACCCATTACGCTTGAAAGCCGACAATCAATGTTGGCAACCCACCACTGCGCCCAAACTGAATCAGATGTTGTCACTACAACCTTGCGGCTCGCAGCCGGTGGTGGACTGGCGCCTCTATCGCGACGGGGATTATCAGATAAAGATTGATACCCGCAGCGGAACCCCCACCTTATTACTGAGCGTAAAAAACACGGCGGTCAGTAGCACAACCAACCTGACCCAGCAATGCCCAATTTCAGACGGCAAACCGCTGACGGTCGATGTCAGCAAGACCTTCAAAGACGGCGAAACCGTCCGCGATTATTACAGCGGGCAAACCGCCGTCGTACAGCAGGGTAAAATCACGCTGCAACCGGCAAAAGAAAGCGGCGGTTTACTGCTGCTCGAATCGGCCGCCACCGCACAGAACGCACCGTTCAACTGGCATAACGCCACGGTCTATTTTGCGCTGACCGACCGTTTCGCCAACGGCAACCCCGCCAATGATCACAGCTATGGCCGAAGAAATGACGGCCAGCAGGAAATTGCCACCTTCCACGGCGGCGATCTGGCTGGGATCACCAGCAAGCTCGATTACCTGCAACAACTGGGCGTCAACGCACTCTGGATCAGCTCGCCGCTGGAGCAGATCCACGGCTGGATTGGCGGTGGTAGCAACGGCGATTTCCCGCATTACGCCTACCACGGCTACTACACACTGGACTGGACCAAACTCGACGCCAACATGGGCACCGAGCAGGATCTGAAAACACTGGTCAGTGAAGCGCACAAGCGTGGCATCCGCATCTTGTTTGATATCGTCATGAACCATGTCGGTTATGCGACACTGGCCGACATGCAGGAATTCCACTTCGGCGCCTTGCACCTGAGTCCGGCAGAACAGAAAAAAATCCTCGGCGAACACTGGACTGACTGGAAACCGGGTAAAGGCGAAAACTGGCACAGCTTTAACAATTACATCAACTTCAGTGATGGCCCGGCCTGGGAAAACTGGTGGGGTAAAAAATGGGTCCGCAGCGGTATCGGCAATTATGATGCGCCCGGTTATGACGATCTGACCATGTCGCTCGCCTTCCTGCCAGATGTGAAAACCGAATTCACCCAACCGAGTGGACTGCCGAATTTCTTCCGCTATAAAAAAGACACCAATGCCAAAGCGATCCCGGGTTATACACCGCGCGATTACATCACCCACTGGCTCAGTCAATGGGTACGGGATTATGGGATTGACGGCTTCCGCGTCGACACTGCCAAACATGTGGAAAAACCGGCTTGGGATCAACTGAAAAAACAAGCGACCGAAGCGCTGGCGGAATGGGAAAAAGCTCATCCGCAGGAAGCACTGGATAATGCTCCTTTCTGGATGACCGGTGAAGCCTGGGGACATGGCGTCATGAAAAGCGACTATTTCCAGCATGGTTTTGACAGCATGATCAATTTCGATTTTCAGGATCAGGCCAAGCAGGCACTCAGTTGTTATGCATCTATTGATAACACCTATCAGCAGATGGCTGAAAAACTGCAAACCATGAACGTACTCAGTTATATCTCATCGCACGACACTCGGCTGTTCTTTCATGACGATGCCAAAAATGACATCCACAAACAGGAACTGGCTGGCAATCTGCTGCTACTGGCTCCCGGTGCCGTACAGATCTATTACGGTGATGAAAGTGGCCGTAAGTTCGGACCTACCGGTTCTGATCCGATCCAGGGCACTCGCTCTGATATGAACTGGAAGGATATCACCGGCGACAACGCCGCGTTGCTGGCACACTGGCAGAAAATCAGCCAGTTCCGTGCCCGTCATCCGGCGATCGGCGAAGGTCTGCAAACCTCACAGCACGCTCCGCACTATTATGCTTTCAGCCGACAATACCAGCAGGATAAAGTCATGGTGGTGTGGGGAGGAACTCCTGCCCACTGATTGCTGAAAACCGCACCTCAGACTGCCGACCCCGTGTTGGCAGTCTCATTTCTGCTTCATTGTTCGATCACCCGACGTTTCGTTTAAAACCAAATATACTTGTTAATTATCTGTTATATGAGTTACATTAAATTGTTAGCAATTTAATTGTGCACAACTATTTTATTGGAGAATTTACAATGGCAACTGTCACGCTGGCTGGAAATGCAGTCACAGTAAATGGTTCTTTCCCGACAATCGGTACAACTGCAACACCTTTTACACTGGTAAATAAAGAACTGGCTGATGTGAGCCTTTCTTCTTTTGCTGGTAAACGTAAAGTTCTGAACATTTTCCCAAGCATTGATACATCTGTATGCGCGGCATCAGTCCGTCGCTTCAATGAAGCTGTGGGCCAACTGGATAATACTGTTGTCCTGTGTATTTCTGCCGATTTGCCTTTTGCTCAATCTCGTTTCTGCGGTGCGGAAGGTTTAGACAATGTTGTTATGTTATCTACACTGCGTGGTGGCGAGTTCAAAGCGGCTTACGGTGTGGATATTGCTGATGGCGTTCTGGCTGGTTTAACTGCACGCGCTGTTGTCGTGTTAGATGAATCAGACAAAGTGCTGCATGCAGAATTGGTAAGTGAAATCACTCACGAACCAAATTACGATGCAGCCCTGAAAGTACTGGCTTAATACTGATTCTACTGGCACCACTCGGTGCCAGTTCCTTTCAACGAACTCTATTTGCTATCAATGACACAATTCGCGAAAGAGTTTCCGATTCCTGCCATAGTAATTCACGACTAATCACATATTATTTCAGAATAGAAATCATCAAGGATCAGTCATGTTTTATCTCTATCTCCCCGGCCAGCAAGATTTATATACTCGATTATTCAAAGAAGCCTTACCTGACTGGCATATTGCTGTCTGGCCTGAAGAAGTAAATACTGAAGCAGTCACTCATATTGCGGCCTGGAAGCCAGTTGAAGGTTTCTTTTCTCACTTCCCCAATCTACAAGTCGTTTTTGCATTAGGGGCTGGCGTTGATCGTTTCGTGCACCGGCCAGATTTACCAGAACACGTTACACTCATTCGCTTAACCGACGCCGGCATGGCTCAGCAAATGACTGAATACTGTTTGTATGGTTTGTTGCATTACCAACGACAAATGGATCGCTATCAGCAACTGCAGCATCAGCAAACATGGCAACCACTGGAAACCCGACTCGCAAAACATACAAGAGTCACGATATTAGGGCTGGGAAAACTAGGAATGTCAGTGGCAGAGAATCTGGCACGCCTTGGTTATCAGGTCACAGGATGGAGTCGTAATCCACGACAAAGTGACTTGGTCCGTTGTGTACATGGCTGTGAAACGCTGGATACACTCCTTCCGGAGACAGATGTTCTGTTCAGTGTACTCCCTGCTACCACCGAAACGCGCTACTTACTCGATGCAACCCGACTCGCTTTGCTGCCAAAAGATTCAGCCATCATTAATGCTGGTCGTGGCAGTCTGATTGATCAACAAGCACTATTAGCATTGCTGAATCATGATCATTTCAGATTTGTCTTGTTGGATGTATTCGAACAGGAACCATTGGATAAAACACATCCTTTCTGGTCTCATCCAAAAGTTTTGATGACCCCACATGTGGCAGCCGATACCATTCCGGAAGAAGCAGTGGAACAAGTCGCTGCGAATGTCAGAGCCTTGAGTAATGGATTACCAGTGACAGGAAAAGTTGACAGAAGCCAGGGTTACTAACCACAATCCCGGCCGAATTAAGTAACACATTCGTTTTTTGCACGGTGGAGCACCAACATGGAAAATCAATGGGCACTATGCCATGTCGACAGTTCTTTTGAAGCATCGTTACTCGGCAATCAGGGAACAGAATGGCATTGGTTTCATTCACGGGATGATGTGATTGAATATCTGTTGAATGATTACATTTATTTACTGGCAGAGGTTGGCGAATTAGATGAAGAGCAAGCAGAAAATGCCCGCTACCGATTTGAACTCCTGACTGAACAAACGAATCAGGATCAGTTATTAGTTGAACAATTAAATGATCTGACAGAAAGCTTACGTCGCATTGTCTGGTTCGGCACACTATCTCAATTAGCAGAATTAGATGACGATTTTGCAAATGCATTGCGTGGTTATTTCTGGGATTCTTACGGAGAAAACGAAGATGACCCGCATGCCGATGTACCAGAGGAACTCTGGCCTGAATTTGTCGATGTGATTGATGAGTTCCTTGTAGAAGGTGACTATCAATAATTCAGGTTATCGGTGGATATCAGTGAAACAAATAAATAGGTAAATAATAAACCGGCCTGAGTTCAGCCGGTTTATCACTTCTTAAAAACTGAATGAAAACGTTATTTCAGTTCACCCGTGGTCAGGTTCACTGAACCACTTTTCTGCACAGGAATATTCGGCAATAACGCCCCAACATCAATAGACGCTTTCACATTGTATGGAACCGTCTGTTGTAGTGGATTCGCCAACAGCGCATTCGCTAAAGTTAATCCATTCACCAGATTTGCAACTGCTTCGATTTCGATATCCTGCTCGCCGTGCGCAGGGATCGTCGGTTGATTCTGTGAATTTCCAGTCACAACCTCTTGTCCAGATAACGACACAGCATAGTTGACACCATGAACCGGTAACGGAATAAAGTTAGGATTTTTTACATGCAATCCCACCAGAAAACGCACATTCAAACCGTTACCAGGCATCACTTTTACTGAGTTCACCGACGCTGTTGGTGCCTGCAGTGATTGCTGTAAAGAACTACATCCGCTTAACGCCAACATGGCACCAGCGATCCAATAGGATACTCGCACAAAATACTCCTGATTATTTAAGCTAACGCTTTATTCAATAAGGCCTTTTCCGCATCACTGAAAGGCAATTCCAGTGCGGCCTGATGCCCCTTCTCTGACATTTTACGCCAGGTTTTCTGAACGATATCAATTAATTTTGCTTCATCATGCGCTTTTGCAAAATCAGTAAAATAATACTGCAGAAAAACAAGACAAATCACATCCTCAAGTGTCTGTGATTCTTCATCACTTTTCATTTTTTCTTTTTTCAATAATGACGCGACTCGTTCACACATCAACGGACTATATTCTTCATTCGCCATTAATTCCGAAGCACGCTTTGCATGGTGTAATTTCAACTCGCTGCGCCATTTCAAATATCCCTGACGATCCATCGGGAACTGATCACGAGGTAGGATCCAGCGCTCAATGTGCTGGCTTCGCGCCGCTAACTGTAATGCTTCTGATGCAGTTGGACAAAATTGCATCAACATCGCTGTCATACGACGCGCATACAATAATTCATAGGGCACATCTAAACCGAGATCATCCTTGTCCATACGCGGATCCAAACTATTGGCCGCATCAAATTCTGCTAACGTGTTCGTAAACCGCTGTTGATCTTCCATTTAATTGCTCCTCGCGACCATTTTTATCTTCATATTCAATACTAGCGTATTATCTTCAAGCCTCCTACGTTGATCTGAATAAGCAAATCCCCCTATTTCTTGGTTTTTTCGCTGGCAAGCCCCCCATTTTATGGCATAGTGTGTCGCCAGAAATATTGTTGTCACGTTGTCCAAGGAACACCTGGGGATGAAACGGAAAATCCTGCTTACCGATTGCCATGATGCACAAGGGTTAATCGCAAAAATTACCTATATCTGTTACAAACACCAGTTAAACATTATCAAGAACGATGAATTTGTAGATCACATCGAAGGTCGCTTTTTCATGCGTACAGAACTGGAAGGTCGTTTCAATGATGAAACGCTGCTGGGCGATCTTGACGATACATTGCCAGCAGGCGCAAAACGTCGTTTAGTTCCTGCTGGGAAAAAACGTGTTGTCATCATGGTCACCAAAGAAGCGCATTGTCTCGGCGACATCTTGATGAAATGTTATGAAGGCGCGTTGAATCTCGATATCGTGGCAATCATTGGTAATTATGATGTCCTGGCCGATCTGGCTGGTCGCTTCAATATTCCGTTCCATCATGTCGGTCATGAAGGCTTAACACGTGAAGAACATGAAGCCAAAATGCGGACGATCATCGACGAATACGATCCGGAATATGTCGTTCTGGCAAAATACATGCGTGTTCTGACACCTGATTTTGTAGCGGCTTACCCTTACCGCATCATTAACATTCACCACTCATTCCTGCCTGCATTTATTGGTGCACGTCCTTATCAGCAAGCGTTTGATCGGGGTGTAAAAATCATTGGTGCCACAGCACACTTCGTCACGAACGATCTCGATGAAGGTCCAATCATTGTGCAAGGCGTTATTCCAGTTGACCATACATTCTCTGCAACTGATATGGCACAAGCGGGTCGTGATGGCGAACGCTCCGTGCTGAACAAAGCACTGAAAGCTGTCTCTGAAGAACGTGTCTTTGTTTATGGCAACAAAACAGTTGTCTTTAAATAAAGACATCGAACAAAGACATGAGAAAAAAGAGGTGCTAGCGCACCTCTTTTTTATTGGAGAGGAATTCCATTCAGAGAACACAGCCCAAGCTGACAATCCAATATTGAAGAAACTGTTCCTTCCTTCTCAACTAGCCAACCAGTTTGTTTCCCATATTCATACCAAGACAAAGCACTTATCGGTAAGCGCTGCTTATCAAAAGATTGAATATCAAGTTCAGCTTTTGCCATGAATAAAGACGCTGCCTTTTTCTGATATATCAGGAATACCAATTGCCGGAAAGAAAACGACTGGAAATGGACTATTCCTGTCAAATCAACAGGCATCTGGTTTAGTTGCCCCTGAACATGAATCTTGTCGACCGATAAAGGCAATGCGGTCAAACCGTCCATCGCTTCAATCAAATTTGATGTGGACTGCTTAGGACCAGAAAATGATTTCAATAACGACGATAATTGTTTCAGAGGAATTCCTGCAATAACAAAACTAGTGCGTCCCTCTGTCATTTCCATTGGTCGCGCATCTGCATCTCGCCATGCAAGTGAAGCAAATGACAGCTCCGATGCAATAGCCAGTGTTTCGTCACGGGATAAGACGTTTTTCTCGAAGTTTAAATTAATTATCGGATGAGAAAGCTGCCATTGTGTTTGATGGGTATCGACCGTCAACTGTTCCGTTTGCAACATAAAATGTGGCAGATTTTGGAAACTATTATCAAGTTCCCCACCGCCATGAAAGCTGTATGCGGCTGATTGTATCAATTGATTAGGCGAATCCTGTTGGGGAATGCTAAATCCTGCGCCTGTGAGTTGGATATCAATCCCCTGAAATAACTTACCCGTCACCAATAATCGTGCAGGTTTGAATTTCAAAGCAGACTGTGGATCTTGCCAATCATTCAGCTGTAATTGTAGCGATACCGATTTTGAAAGCGCATTAACAGCTGCGGACAAATCACCCACTGACTGATTTTCAAGAAAAACGGGTGCTGCGAGGTCAGCTTTGAAATAGAGCCACTGATAACGGATATCGGCATGAACATGTCGGATAATGCCCAAATAATCAGAAAAGCTCACATTCAGCTTTCCGCTGCGAGAAAACAATCCAGATGATTCTGATTGCCAATGTGCTTCAACATCAGGCCGACGATTAAGAGTTTCACTCCATTCACTCAGCCGTGTATTTACCCATACACCAATCAGGAATTGTCCGATAACTGAAAATAAAACCAGAAAAGAAAAAAAAGCTAAAAATCCGTACAACCGAGATGAGGTTTTGACAGACATATTCATGAGGGAATAGAAAAACTACAATAAAGGACTAAACAAATAGAATACATTTTCCAGCATCCGACGCCACCAGCTTCGACGACGCCACTCAGCTAATTTCATTTTTGAACCGGATAAAAAATATTCCTGATGTAATTTTTTCAAAAATCCAGCAAAAGCAGAATCATCAATCAGTAATGTCACTTCAAAGTTTAACCAAAGACTCCGACGATCCAAATTCACGGTACCAATCAAAGCAATTTGATCATCCACTAACACACTTTTTGTATGTAGCAATCCCTTCCCAAAACGATAGATCTCTACACCCGCTTGCAGTAACTCCTCAAGGAAGGCATTGCAGGCATAACTCACCATCCTGGAATCACCCTGCTCCGGAATAATCAACTGAACCCGAACCCCCCGAGCCGCAGCAGATTGCAAGGCAGCAACCAGTGGATCATCCGGCACAAAATACGGCGTCGTTAACACCAGCGTTTTTTCAGATTGATAAACAGCCTGCAGCAGTACTTGCTGAATACAGTCCCCCCCATCGAAGGGGCCTGACGGTATCAATTGGACATGATATCCTGATTCACTCCAGTATTCCGGTTGATGCTCCTGTAAATCAAGCAAACGTTCGCCCGTTTCCATCTCCCAGTCACGCACAAACAACGACCAGATCACTGGGACGGAAGGACCCTGAATTCGTAACATGACATCAATCCATTCACCCAATCCACTTTGTTGTTTGAATAGTTTTGGATCAACCAGATTCATGGAACCGGTATAAGCGACTTTATCATCGATAATAATAAGCTTCCGGTGCATACGTAAATCTTGTCTTTGCAGTGGCATTCGCCAAGCTTTCGCTGGTAAGACAGCAACAACACGAATTCCTGAAGCTGTCAAAAAAGCAGGCCATTTCGTCTCAAAAAATTCAGAGCTACCAATCGAATCAAGCAGGATCCGACAGTCAACACCTCGTTTCGCTGCATCCATCAGCGCCAGCGCAACAGCATCTGCCTGACCACCACATTGCCAAATATAAAACTCGAAATAACAAGAAACCTTTGACTGCTCAATATCCTGGATCAGCTGCTCAAAGATGACCTCATCTTCAGATAGCAACGTCACTTTGTTGCCCCCTAACAGCGGCATACCAAGCTGAGAACGAACCAACGACTCCAAGGGTTGAGCCTTGATTGAAGGCATAACCGGTTGATGTGGAAATTGTTGAACCAGTTCTTTAATCCAGGCGATATAAGGCTGATACATTGCTTTCGCCAGTCGTCCACGCCGACGGCCAAGACGGACTTCACCAACGATCAGATACGCAGATACACCAACAACCGGAATGGCTAGAATGAGCGCTAGCCAGGCCAGAGACACGCCGATAGGGCGCCGTTTCATCACAACACGCAGGACAACACCAATTACCAATAAAGCATAGAAACCAAAAATCAAGGTTCCTATCACGTCATAAAGCACATCATACAAAGTCATATTGAATACAAACTACCTATTGAGGCGAATGCGATTCTACGGCTATGATGCCGCGTCAGGCTCTTCGTTTTAAAGGTGAAACAGATGCTACAAACTGTGCTTCTGGCGCTGTCATTGAGCAGCAATCCAAATGGACCTATTGATATAACTGAACAGCAGTTAACGCAATACGTCAATCAAAAAGCAAAATACCAGCAACAATATGGGATCCCCGGCCTATTTGATATCGACATTCATATCAAATCGATGAACGTATCGTTAGGTAAGAAAAAATCGAATATGGCTGATGTGCAAAGTATTGGTACCTATACATTAACCCTACCAAATCAACCGGTTGTTGACGGTACAATCAATGCTGATTTTGAAGCGAAACCACGTTATGACATACAGAACGGTGCCATTTATCTGGATCAGTTCGCATTATCTGGTTATCAAATCACACCAGCAAACGTACAGGAACAATTTGCGCCACTAGTCAGTTACTTAATTAGTGGTCTACAATCAAAACTTCAACAAGAACCAGCTTATGTCTTGAATACACAAGATAAAGATCAACGCTGGTTAAAAGAACACGTCACTCGTTTTGAATTATTACCGGGTAGATTACGACTTTATACCGATAAACAATAATTTTTTGAGAGGAGCTAATGACTGAAGTACGCCATTATCGAAACTCGTTCTATTGCAGCTTCACCATTTTGCTTCTCTTTCTAACGGGATGCCAATCTCCTTCACCAACGCTTCGCCATTCAAATGGATTGGCAGACCCCGTCTATACTCGTATGGCGTTGTATGATCAGTATCAGGAATGGAAGGGTGTACCTTATCAGGATGGAGGAAACTCGCAGTCCGGTATTGATTGCTCTGCTTTCATACAACGGACATTTCAGGAACAATTTGCAATTGGACTTCCCCGAAATACATCAGAACAAGCTCAGATCGGTAAACCAGTCACGAAACGACAACTACAGCCAGGGGATCTGGTTTTCTTCACTATCGGAAATAAAACGCGTCATGTGGGTGTTGTTGTTGAAAAAGATAAGTTTCTCCACGCATCTTCTTCTCAGGGCGTAATGATTTCAGATATGAATCTGCCTTACTGGCAGCGTTATTACTGGCAGGCACGTCGATTGTCGCAATAGCAACAATACCTGAACACATCAAAACACGATTACATCCGAGACAGAAATAAAAAAGCCGCTGAATTCAGCGGCTTTTTTCACGTTCTCTATATTAACCTACAAAGACACGCGCGTTACGGAACATACGTACCCATGGGCTATCTTCACCCCACTCATCAGGATGCCATGAGTTTGCCACAGTACGCATTACACGTTCTGGGTGCGGCATCATGATGGTAACCCGTCCATCAGTCGTCGTTAAACCAGTGATACCCTCTGGCGAACCATTTGGGTTAAATGGATAACGTTCAGTCGCAACACCATAGTGGTCAACAAAACGGACCGCAACAGTACCACTTTGCTGAATTGAAGCCAGATGTGCCTGATCACGAACCTCAACACGACCTTCACCGTGTGATACCGCGATTGGCATACGGGAACCGACCATACCTTTGAAGAAAATCGATGGTGATTCCTGAACCTCAACCAGACTGAAACGCGCTTCAAAACGTTCTGATTCGTTACGAACGAAACGAGGCCATAAATCTGCACCTGGGATCAAATCACGCAGATTGGACATCATCTGACAGCCGTTACAAATACCCAATGCAAAGGTATCTTCACGGTGGAAGAATGTCTGGAATGCATCACGCGCACGACTGTTGAACAGAATTGACTTCGCCCAACCTTCACCAGCACCTAATACGTCACCGTAAGAGAAACCACCACAAGCAGCAATCCCCTGGAATTCAGCTAGTTCAATACGGCCTTCCAGAACATCACTCATATGAACGTCAATGGCACTGAAACCCGCACGATCAAACGCTGCAGCCATCTCGCTTTGTGAGTTCACACCTTGTTCACGCAAAATCGCAACTTTTGGATAAGCACGTTTTGCAATAAATGGTGCAGCAACATCCTGCTCCAGATCGAAAGTCAGTTTAACGTTCAGACCTGGATCATTCACATCATGTTTTGCTTTGTGTTCGCTATCTGCACATGCAGGGTTATCACGCATACGTTGCATCTGATGCGTTGTTTCAGCCCAGATAGTACGGAAGTGAACACGTGATTCAGAAAGAATAATCTGACCATTGCGGGTAAAGCACAGCGTATCTTTATCATTCAACGTACCCAGCACATAGGTATTTGCTGACAAGCCATGCCCCGCCAGAGTATTCAGTACAGACTCTTTATCATCACGAGCAACCTGAATGACAGCACCCAATTCTTCATTGAACAGAACCGCCAAATCGTCAGCAGCCAACTGATCTAACTGAACGCTAATACCAGTTTTACCAGCAAACGCCATTTCAGCCAGAGTCACGAATAAACCGCCATCAGAACGATCGTGATAAGCCAGTAACTTACGATCAGCAACTAATGCCTGAATTGCATTAAAGAAGCCTTTCAGTTGTGCAGGGCAATCAACATCCGGTGCTTTATCACCTAATTGTTTATAAACCTGAGCCAGACAAGAAGCACCTAAACGGTTCTTGCCATTCCCCAGATCAATAAAGATCAGGTCGGTTAAACCTTTATCAGTGCGTAATTGTGGTGTCACGGTGTTACGAACATCTTCAACGCGTGCAAATGCAGAGATAATCAGTGATAGCGGTGCAATCACTTCTTTATCCTGGTTGTCCTGCTGCCAGCGAGTCTTCATCGACATTGAGTCTTTACCCACTGGAATAGTCAGGCCCAATTCAGGACATAACTCTTCACCAACGGCTTTCACCGCTGCATACAAGCCAGCATCTTCACCTGGGTGACCAGCTGCAGCCATCCAGTTTGCAGATAATTTCACGCGGTTCAGATCACCAATCTGACTTGGGACAATGTTAGTCAGCGATTCAGCCACCGCCATACGTGCGGAAGCAGCATGATCCAGCAATGCAATCGGTGTACGTTCACCCATCGACATCGCTTCACCAGCATAGGTGTCATAAGACGCAGCTGTCACAGCACAATCGGCAACAGGGATCTGCCAAGGGCCGACCATCTGGTCACGCGCAACCAGACCAGTCACAGTACGGTCACCAATCGTAATCAGGAAGGTTTTTTCTGCGACTGTCGGTAAACGTAAAATGCGCTCTGCAGCTTCTTTTGCAGTCACACCAGTCAGTTCCAGTGCTTGACCTTCAGCATTTTGAGTCTGCACATCACGATGCATCTTCGGTGCTTTACCGAGTAACACATCCAGAGGCAAATCAATTGGATCATTCTCGAAATGATCGTCATGCAGGGTCAGAATACGCTCTTCGATTGCATCACCAATGACCGCGTACTGAGCACGTTCACGACGGCATAATTCTTCGAACTGTGGCAATTTATCTGCTGCAACAGCCAGCACATAACGTTCCTGAGATTCGTTACACCAGATTTCCAGTGGCGTCATGCCTGGCTCGTCATTCGGAATCGCACGCAGGTTAAATTTACCGCCGCGACCACCGTCATCGACCAGTTCAGGCATTGCATTTGACAGACCGCCTGCACCCACGTCATGGATAAACAGGATTGGGTTGTCTTCACCTAACTGCCAGCAACGATCGATCACTTCCTGACAACGACGTTCCATTTCTGGGTTGTCACGTTGAACAGAAGCAAAATCCAGATCTTCAGCAGACTGACCGGAAGTCATTGATGAAGCAGCACCACCACCTAAACCGATGTTCATTGCCGGACCACCCAGCACAATCAGTTTTGCGCCAACCGGGATTTCGCCTTTTTTGACATGATCTTCACGAATGTTCCCTAAACCACCCGCCAACATAATTGGCTTATGGTAACCACGGATTTCGTTTCCGTTATGGCTAGGAACTTTTTCTTCGTAGGTACGGAAATAACCGAGAATATTTGGACGACCAAATTCGTTGTTGAACGCAGCACTACCTAACGGACCATCAATCATGATATCCAGCGCGCTCACAATACGATTTGGTTTACCGAAATCAGTTTCCCACGGTTGACGATGACCAGGGATCTGCAGGTTCGATACAGTGAAACCAGACAGACCAGCTTTTGGTTTAGAACCACGGCCTGTTGCGCCTTCATCACGGATCTCACCACCAGAACCAGTTGCAGCGCCAGGGAATGGAGAAATAGCGGTTGGATGGTTATGCGTTTCAACCTTCATCAGAATGTGAATTGGTTCATGATGATATTGATATTCGCCAGTCGCAGGGCTCGGGAAGAAACGACCCGCTTCTGAACCAACCATAACAGCAGCGTTATCTTTATATGCAGATAAGACATATTCACTGTTTTGTTCAAAAGTGTTTTTGATCATTTTGAACAATGATTTGTCTTGTTTCTGACCATCAATGGTCCAATCCGCATTGAAAATCTTATGACGGCAATGTTCAGAGTTTGCCTGAGCGAACATATATAATTCGATGTCGTTCGGGTTACGGCCTAACTTCGTGAAACTGTCCAGCAAATAATCGATTTCGTCTTCTGCTAGCGCCAGACCTAATTCAACATTTGCTTTTACAAGAGCTTCACGACCACCCTGTAACATGTCAATCTCAGTTAACGGATTTGGCTGATGATGCGCAAATAATGCTTCCGCATCATTCATATCAGTGAAAACACTTTCCATCATGCGATCGTGAATCAGTGCGGCGATTGCTTGTTGTTGTTCAGCAGTTAACGCATCAGCGGTGACATAATAAGCAATACCACGCTCTAAACGTTTTACGCTTTTCAGACCGCAGTTTTGAGCAATGTTGGTTGCTTTCGAAGACCATGGAGAAATAGTACCAGGGCGAGGCGTCACTAAAAATAAGCAGCCTGCTGGTGTGTGTTCAGCGATTGTAGGACCATAAGTCAACAACTTCGCCAGAATACCTTGCTCTGCCTCCGAGAGTGGTGCTGATACATCAGCAAAGTGCATATATTCAGCATAAATATCTTGCACAGGGAGGGATTTTTCAGCAAAAGTATCCTTCAATTTGCTGATACGAAACTCGGATAGCGCAGGCGCACCTCGTAAGATTTCCATGTTGCCAGTTCTCTCACTAAGTAATTTGAGGGGGG
>QKFI01000210.1 GCA_003251455.1 Tolumonas sp. | reverse complement strand
CGGCAGGGTGTCAAAATCAAATTTGCCGATTTTCAACAGACAACCGTTGAGCGCTCAGTTCGCACTTATACCCCAGATTTGTTTGATAGTCTGCTGCACGAAGCCTGGCTTCGGGGCGGGGGAAAGCCAGTCCGTTTGGTTGGGATTAACATCGGGTTACCAGAGTCAGAGCAATCGCCGCAACTGCCGTTAGACCTGCAATAAAAAAGCCAGCAACTAAGGCTGGCTTCTAAAGGATGAATAATTGTTATGAGTCCGGCTGCATACAGGACTTGAACATATCCAGTGACGGGTCATACGCTGATGTTTTTACATCCAGTAAACCCAGTACTGAATGGAACAGGTTGTCCTGAGAATATTCACCATTTGCCTTTTGTTCCAGACAGGATTTACTCAGTTTCATCCGATTCAGGAAACCATCCGAGAACCACTGAATCATCCCGATATGCGTTTGTTCTTCTGGCGCAATCATATATGGTGCCGCATGCAGGTAGATTCCTTTTTCACCGGTCGATTCACCATGATCAGCTAGATACCACATGGCTGTATCAAACTGAGCATTGTTTTTTTTCAGGAAATTAATCACTTCACTTAATACATGATCGGTATAGACAATGGTATTGTCATACTCATTGATCAATTCCTGACGAGAACAGTCTTGTAGTTGATTGGTCCGACATTCCGGCAGAAATTTTTTGTATTTTTCTGGTGAACGTAAGTAGTAAGCTGGCCCATGACTACCTTTCTGATGCAGGATGATCACACCATCATTTTTCAACTGATCGACATAATCCTGTAATTGATACAGCAGAATATCATCGAAACACTCTTTATCGGTGCAAATACCGGGAACATCCAGATTTTGAACATTCTGTTCACTAATCCGCGTGGCAACACCTCGGCTACTCGAATTGTTGTCTTTCCAGAGTAGGTCAAACCCAGCATGATGTAAGACATCAACCAGATTTTCATTCCGTTTCCCTTTGCTGTCGCTGTAGTCCTTCCGGGAGAATTTCGAGAACATACAAGGCACGGATACGGCGGTCTCTGTTCCGCAAGAAGAGACATGAGGGAAGTTGATGATGTCCTGCTGGCTAAGTTCCGGATTCGTATCCCGACGATAACCATTCAGGCTGAACTCACTGGCGCGAGCTGCTTCACCAACCACAATAATGGTCAGCGTTTTTTTCTTGTCTTCACCAAGCAGTAGTTTGCTGCCTTTTTTCGCATCTTCCCCGGTTGGTGTCACAACAACTTTTCCACCTTCGAGATCACTACGCGCGAAGGACTCAATAGCGCCTACGTAATTGACCGGCACAATCATATGGCGAATGTAGGTGTTGTTCCGTGCAAAAGAGGCGATATCAACGTAATAAAGTGCGCCTACTGCACCGGAAGTGGCAACGGTCATCACCAAGGTCAGCAGTTTCTTCCCAATTTCTTTCAGGAAGGACTGATAGTTAATTTTGGTTTTCCACAGAATGACGATGGGCAGGAGTGCAATCAGACCGAAATAGATCACCATTTTCAGATTCAACAGTTCGGTTGCTTCACGGTGATCGGTCATGAGGGTATTGCGGATCATCTCCCGATCAATCATGACTCCATAGCTATCCATGAAATAGGCGGTAGTGGCGGCACCAATCAACAAGATACTGAGTACCGGCTTAAACAACCAGGGTAACAACAGAATTGAAAGTAATTGGTTCAGCCAGACGATCAGTAAAACATAAAGTGCTGCAATGAATGCCAGATGCGTAATGCTGTCTGTTCCAATCACTTTAAAGGCAACGGACCAGAATGAGAAATTCGTAAAGGTGATGAAAAACCACGCAGCGAGCAGCGTTAATCTTGAAGGGCCGAGTGTCAGCCCTTTTTTATCTTGAAACATGGGTTTTGTCTTCATTTAGCAGGGATCGCATCTAACATGGCGACCAGAAGTTGCCAGAATTTTTCGACAGCAGGAATGTGTACTCGCTCGTCTGGTGAGTGGGCACCCTGGATGGTTGGACCGAACGAAACCATATCCCAGTGTGGATATTGTGATTTGAACAGACCACACTCCAGACCCGCATGAATCACCATGAGTTTTGGCTCGTCACCGAAGATTTGCTGATATTTTTCACATAACAGCTGCAAGGCAGGCGATGAAGGGTCTGGTGCCCAACCTGGATATGCACCGTCAAATCGACATTCAGCACCAGCCAGCGCAGAAAGAGAAGCGGTCATCTGTTGCACATGATGGCGACCTTCGTCTGTCAGCGAACGGATCAAGCATTGCACGGCAACGCCATTTTCTGTTGTTGTCATCACACCAAGATTGGTTGATGTTTCAACCACACCTTCGATGGCATGACTCATTCTGATCACACCATTCGGGCAGGCAACCAGCCATTGCAGCAGACGTTGTTGATCGTCCGATGTGAACACTTTCGTTGGTTTATCGGTCGGTGACAATGTGATCGTCAGGAAGCTATCAACTTCTTTCAGCTCATCTTGATACACGGCAGTACGAGTTGCGATTAATTCGTTGATAGTTTCAATCTGATCGTCAGCGATCAGAATGGTGGCATCGGCTTCCCGGGGAATTGCATTGCGTAAGGTGCCACCTGCAATCTGGCTCAGACGAACAACGTTTGCAGGTAAGTCTGATAACAGACGACTTAAAATTTTATTGGCGTTGCCCCGATCCTGATGAATGTTGACACCGGAATGACCGCCGCGTAAACCTTTCACCTGCAGTTTAAACGACTGCATTCCTGCAGGAACTGCGGTTTTGTTCATGGTGAAGCGAACATTGGCATCCACACCACCGGCACACCCCATATAGACTTCACCATCCTGTTCTGAATCCGTATTCAGCAGAATGTCACCTTCCAGCCAGCCCGCTTGTAATCCGAAAGCGCCGCCCATACCGGCTTCTTCATCCACGGTCAGTAAGACTTCAATCGGGCCGTGTTGCAATGTGTCGTCAGCCAACACTGCAAGACAACCTGCGGCACCAATCCCATTATCAGCACCTAAGGTCGTGCCTTTGGCAGTCACCCAGTCACCATCAATATAGGCTTGGATTGGATCTTTGGTGAAGTCATGCGGCGTATCCGAATTGGCTTGTGGCACCATATCAATGTGCGCTTGCAGAATCACCCCACGACGATTTTCCATACCTGGAGTGGCTGGTTTTTTCAGAATCAGGTTTCCCGCAGGGTCAACCTTTACTGCAATCCCTTTTTCATTCGCCCATTGTTGAATCCATTCACTTAAGGCAGCTTCATGCTTAGAAGGACGCGGGATCTGGCAGAATTTGTCAAAAAAGAACCACAGATGAGACGGGGTCAGTGTTAATAATTCACTCATGAATTGTTCTCCTGCACAGATATTCACAACGTGCGTAAATAAAGACGATTAGTGACGACGAAACCACAGCAAGCCGATCAATAAGATAAGGCCTGTTATCAATGCACTAAAACTGAAGAGATACATGACTTGGGTGGCATGTTCCATGGGATCAACGGATTCCGGCAGCAAATGGATCGCGCCATGATTAATGAATTGATTTACCAATAATGCGGCGACACACCAACCCAGAATATGTCTGATTTTTTCCTGCTTGCTACGATGTGGCTGGGTATACATCAGGCCGACCCAGAAACTACCCCAGACCGTAATAAATATGTATGACAATAGAACCATAATTCACTTCTGTGCGTATCGTCGTCAAAGAGGCGACATGATGCCATGTTTTTTTCATCAGGTATTCATCAATCTGTCATCTGAACTTGTCAGCGTGAAAAATGAGAACAGTTTGTATTTGCTGACATGCAGCGGAGGGTGTATAACGGCTTCTCCGACTCGGCCATTTTTATCTTGGCCATATCAACGATACACACTCCCATTTTGATGAAATCGCATTACCCCTGCGTTTGTCTTTGCCTGACGAATCGATCGATATTCGGTTGAAATGTGGTGGGTTTTCCCGGTTGTCCGCTTTTTATAAACAGGCCCGGGCTCAGGCGAAAAATGAAGCAGTACCGTTTTTTCTGTTGGATGCCGGTGATTCTTTTCAAGGCACGCTTTATTTCACTCGCTTTAAAGGGGTGGCGAATGCGGAGCTGATGAATGCGTTGGGTGTCGATGCCATGGTGATTGGGAATCATGAATTGGACACTGGGAACGCACCGTTGGCAAATTTTCTCCGATCTGTCCATTTCCCATTGTTAGCAGCGAATTGGGATTTATCCTCAGAGCCTGAAGCGAAACCAACCCGCTTACAAGGTCATCCACTGATGGTGAGCCATCATAATCCGGCTCATCCTGCTCGTTATATTCTGAAAGCAGTCGGACAACAGACGGTTGCAATCTTTGGTTTAGTGCTGGAAAACATGAAAGAGATTGCAGCACCCGATCCGGATTCCGATTTTTTACCGATTATTGAAACCGCGAATTCAGTCGTTGCTGAACTGTATGCAAAAGGCATTGAACACATCATTTTACTGAGTCATCTCGGTTATGAACGCGACTGCCGACTTGCAAATGAAATTGGTGGGCTCTCCATGATTGTCGGTGGCCATACCCATACCCTGCAAGGCGATTTCAGCGCAGTCGGGTTAGCAAATCAGCATCCTTACGGTCACACCATCAATGATGTCATTGTGCTGCAGGCTGGCTATAACGCCTTGATGGCTGGTCTTGCCAAAATAGCATTATTGCCGAAAGGAAAAATGAGCATCGAAGCTGGGGGAAACTTCCTTTTAACCAGTGCAGATGCTCCTTTATTGACGCAACAAGGTGATGAGTGGATACCGG
>QKFI01000234.1 GCA_003251455.1 Tolumonas sp. | reverse complement strand
GTTCAGGACGTTTACCGTTTACAAGGCGTTAAGATCAACGATAAACACATTGAAGTTATCGTTCGTCAAATGCTGCGTAAAGGTGAAGTTATCAACCCTGGCGACAGCGATCTGCTGGAAGGTGAACAGGTCGATGCTGTACGTACCAAGATTGTTAACCGCAAATTGGTGGCTGAAGGCAAACAACCAGCGTCATTCCGTCGTGTACTGATGGGTATCACGAAAGCATCGTTGAATACTGAATCCTTCATTTCAGCCGCGTCGTTCCAAGAAACAACGCGTGTTCTGACTGAGGCTGCAGTATCAGGCAAAGTGGATGATTTACGTGGTCTGAAAGAAAACGTAATCGTTGGTCGTCTGATTCCTGCTGGTACTGGTTTTGCGTATCATCACAACCGCTTACAGAAGCGTAAGAATGCCGCGCAGGCAGTTCCAGTTCAGCAGCAAGTTACAGCTGATGAAGCTGAGCAGAATTTAGCTGATTTGCTGAATGCTGCAGGAAACTTAGGTAGCGAATAACAGTTACTGATGAAAAATAAAAGAGGTCCTAAAGGACCTCTTTTTTTTGTTATAGTAATAAGCGTTGAGAAATAAGTTATTCTTGAGGTTAGGATGTCTAAAGAAATCATTGCTACGGAAAAAGCACCAGCTGCTATTGGCCCTTATGTCCAAGCGACTAAAATTGGAAATATGCTTTACACTTCTGGCCAGATCCCATTAATCCCAGAAACAATGCAACTGGTTGAGGGAGATATTAAAGTACAAGCTGAACAGGTTCTGAAAAATCTGACTGCTATCTTAGAAGCTGCAGGCACAACGACCGAAAATGTCGTTAAAACAACCTGTTTTCTCAAAGATATGAATGACTTTGTTGCATTCAATGAGGTTTATGCAGAGTTTTTTAAAGGTGTCGCTCCCGCGCGTTCATGTGTTGAAGTTGCTCGCTTGCCAAAAGACGTTTTGGTCGAAGTAGAAGCAATCGCATATATCGCGTAAATATTATGCAGCAGACTTTTGCATTATTGGTGACTGGCCCTGCGTATGGCTCTGAACAATCGTTGAGAGCATTAAAATTTGCGCAGGCAGTTATTGATGAAGGACACACCATTCTTGGTGTGTTTTTTTATCGGGAAGGCGTCTTAAACGCGAATCAATTGATTTCTCCTGCAACAGATGAACTGAATTTACATCGTTCATGGTGTATTTTTGCAAAAGAAAATAATGTTTCTTTACATGTTTGTGTGTCAGCAGCTCAACGCAGAGGTATTTTAGATAAAACACTCGCGGAGCAATCAGGATTTGCTCAGTTCAACGGCAGTGAATCATTTGCTATGAGCGGATTAGGCCAGTTAAGTGAGCTACTATTGAACGCATCAAGAATAATGCAATTTTAATGACTGAACCAGATGACTAAACGAATCGGAATTATTTTTTCTAAAGCGCCATATGGTGTGGAAGATGGAAGGGAAGGTTTAGATGCTTTGTTGGCATTATCTAACTTTACCGATGATTTGGTTGTATTTTTTATTGATGATGGCGTCTATCAGCTCTTAAAAGCACAAAATCCAGAAGTCAACCAAGTAAAAAATCATTCAAAAATGTTCAAGTTAATGTCTCTTTACGATATAGAATCTGTATTTGTTTCGAAAGAAGCCATGATGATGCGAGATTTAACTGAGGACGATTTGTTGCTCTCTGCTGATATCATTGATGATCAGACAATCTCGACTGCATTGCGTCAGTGCTCCGTTAAATTGGTTTTTTGATAATGCTACATATAGTTACAGATTCTCCATTCACTCATACCACTTTACAGTGTTGCCTGAAGTATTTTGACCAGGGTGATAGCTTGGTTCTTGCTGGCGATGCGGTGATTGCGGCATGCGTGAGCCAATATCAAAAATTATTGGAAAATTATCAAGTATTCGTCATGGCTGACGACATCACTGCTCGCGGTTTGTCCCTTAAAACCGGACTAACGATCAATTACCAAGAGTTAGTCAGATTGGTTGCTGACTTAGATAGTCCCGTTTGTTGGTAAATTTCCTCAATCTGTCATTATTTTCTTCTATACTCATACCTAATTAGCATCTTTGCAAAGTCTGTTCTGTTTAAATCTTGACTCGGAGGCAAGACAGAAATAGAATTTTGCGTCCCCGTATTTGCGGGGAGGATTTTTCACACATGTTTGAAGCTATTGCTATTATCAGGAGCTTTTAATGGCAACTATTAACCAGCTTGTCCGCAAGCCGCGCGTTAAGCAAGTTGTAAAAAGCAGCGTTCCTGCCTTGAATGCTTGCCCACAAAAACGTGGTGTATGTACTCGTGTATATACTACTACCCCTAAAAAACCTAACTCAGCACTGCGTAAGGTATGTCGTGTTCGTTTAACTAACGGATTCGAAGTTACTTCTTACATCGGTGGTGAAGGCCATAACCTGCAGGAACACAGTGTTGTTCTGATTCGTGGTGGCCGTGTTAAAGACTTACCAGGTGTTCGCTATCACACCGTTCGTGGTGCGTTAGACTGCTCAGGTGTTAAAGACCGTAAGCAGAGCCGTTCTAAATACGGCGTTAAGAAGCCAAAAGCTTAATGGTTTTCCGTTAAGTAAGGCCAAACACTTTTTTATTTAAACTATTTTAGTTTTGGGTAATACCTGAAGTTTACGGAGAACGTAAAATGCCAAGACGTCGCGTTGTTGGTCAGCGTAAAATTCTGCCAGATCCTAAATTCGGATCAGAACTGCTGGCTAAATTCATCAACGTAGTAATGGTTGACGGTAAAAAATCCGTCTCTGAAAGCATCGTTTATGGTGCTCTGGATATCATTGCTGATAAAAGTGGTAAAGACCACTTATCTACATTTGAAAACGCACTGGACAACATTCGTCCGAACGTGGAAGTTAAATCCCGCCGTGTAGGTGGTTCTACTTACCAGGTTCCAGTTGAGGTTCGCCCAGTTCGTCGTAATGCACTGGCTATGCGCTGGTTAGTAGAAGCAGCTCGCAAACGTGGTGAAAAATCCATGGCTCAGCGTCTGGCAGGCGAACTGTTAGATGCGGCCGAAAACAAAGGCGCTGCGGTTAAGAAACGTGAAGACGTTCACCGTATGGCTGAAGCGAACAAAGCGTTCGCTCACTATCGCTGGTAATCCGGTTGTACAAGCCATCTTCGGATGGCTTGTACTCGGTTTCGTCATCTAAGGCACAACCTTAGTAAGAGGATATTTATCGTGGCTCGTGCAACCCCCATTGAGCGTTACCGTAATATCGGTATCAGCGCGCACATCGACGCCGGTAAAACAACAACTACTGAACGTATTCTGTTTTACACTGGTGTAAACCATAAGATTGGTGAAGTTCATGATGGCGCTGCTACCATGGACTGGATGGAACAGGAACAAGAGCGTGGTATCACAATTACCTCTGCTGCTACTACCTGTTTCTGGAGTGGTATGGGTCAGCAATTCCAACCACACCGTATCAACATCATCGACACCCCAGGTCACGTTGACTTTACTATCGAAGTAGAACGTTCAATGCGTGTTCTGGACGGCGCAGTAATGGTTTACTGTGCGGTAGGTGGTGTTCAGCCTCAGTCTGAAACTGTATGGCGTCAGGCAAACAAATATAAAGTTCCACGTATTGCGTTCATCAACAAAATGGACCGTACCGGTGCGAACTTCCTGCGTGCAGTTGAACAGATCAAATCTCGTCTGAAAGGCAACGCAGTTCCATTGCAATTACCAATCGGAGCTGAAGATAACTTCAAAGGCGTTATCGATCTGGTAAAAATGAAAGCTATCAACTGGAATGAAGCTGACCAGGGTACAACCTTCACTTACGAAGATATCCCAGCTGAATTACAGGCATCTGCTGACGAATGGCACCAGAATCTGGTTGAATCTGCAGCCGAAGCATCAGAAGAGCTGATGGAAAAATATTTGGGCGGTGAAGAAATTTCTGAAGAAGAAATGAAAACAGCTCTGCGTCAGCGTGTTCTGAATAACGAGATCGTTCTGGTTACTTGTGGTTCTGCATTCAA
>QKFI01000214.1 GCA_003251455.1 Tolumonas sp. | reverse complement strand
GCCTCACCAGTTTTTGAACACTATCCAGACTTGGACCTGAAAGTACATCGTATCGGCATTTACGGGAAAACCTGTAAACCAGATACGGAACTGAAGCCTGGTGATCGTGTTGAAATCTATTTACCGATTCAACGTCAGGAAGATCCTGAAGACGACGAAGATGATTAATCACTTTGTTGCAAAACAGACAGACCACCTTCGGGTGGTCTTTTTTTTACGACTTTGTCACAGATTGTGAGGTTTGTCACAACAACGCACAGACAGAAATAAAATTTATTTCTTATTTTTCAATGAGTTACATAAATAAAAAAACGGCATCCTTCCTGCATTCCTTATAGTAAACCACAGTATCAAGGAGAGACATCATGGCTAAAGTGGGTATTTTTTTCGGTAGTGATACAGGTAAAACACGTAAAGTTGCAAAATTAATTCAGGAAGCTTTTGCCAGTGATGAAGTGGCTGCTCCAGTGAATATCAATAAAGCCAGCATTGATGATTTACTGGCATATGATTATTTAGTTCTGGGTACGCCAACTCTGGGTGACGGTCAGTTACCAGGTTTGGATTGTGACTGCCAAGGCGAAAGCTGGGCTGAATTCGTACCAGAACTGGAATCTGCAGATTTAAGCGGTAAAAAAGTTGCCTTATTTGGTCTGGGCGATCAGGTTAACTACGCTGATGCATTTGTGGATGCATTAGGTGAAATGTATGACATCGTTAGCGAAGCTGGAGCTTCTGTTGTTGGTTTCTGGGCGAACGAAGGTTATGAGTTCAGCAGCTCAAATGCGCTGGACGGTGATGATTTTGTAGGTCTGGTTATCGATCAGGATAACCAATCAAGCATGACTGCTGAACGTGTGAAAACATGGGTTGCAGGTCTGAAAGCAGAATTTGCTCTTTGATACTGACCTAAACGCTTCTACTACTCGTCAACGTTTGAGCCACAGACGCCTGCAACTGTGGCTCTTTTTTATTTTCACCTACCCTTGCTCAACGAACAGCCGTATTCTTGCTACACTCCAGCGTTCACCTTTTATTAATTCCGGATCTTCAGTTTCATGTCAGCACTGAACACCGCGTTATGGTTTGTTATTCACTCCATGATTTATGGCGGACTTTGTGGTCTTTTCCTCACATTCGTACCTTTCTTAAAACTTTCACGTCCAAAACTCGTGCTGTTCTGGACACTCAATATCCTGATTTTTGGCGTCTGGCTTTTGAGCCAGTATTCAACACAGAACTGGCTGGTACATACCCCATCTCTGCAATGGACAATCGCACTCTGGCTGAATGCCTGTATGGCTTATGTTCCGCTAGCCTTTATCATCTGCGTCATTCATGCAGGGCTTTATTTGCTGAAACGAAAGCCGAAACGCCCATTTTTGATCTCACCGAATCCAATCCTGATCCCCTTTGTCTGGTTATTGTCAGGTTTTGGCGTTTATGAAGCCATGACACCACCAATATTAAAGAGTTTTGATGTTTATTTAGCTGATTTGCCGGATGAGCTGGAAGGCTTCAAAATTGCACAAATTACGGATAGCCACATTGCCGATTTTGTCAGTAGTGAAGAACTAGCCACCAGTGTCGAACAACTGAATAAGCATCACCCTGACTTACTGGTCATGACTGGCGATCTGCTTGATGACAACCGACAACTTGATTCAGCCTTTCAGGCACTTGAAAAAACATCAGCCCCATTAGGTGTCATTGGTATTCTGGGCAACCATGAAAAATATCATGGCCTGAATGAGATAATCGATAAATATAAAGTTGAATCAGCGCATTTCCCGATTCAACTGCTAATCGATAGCCACATAACGCTTAGCTATCGAGATGTAGAATTTCAGGTGACTGGCGTTGATTACCCCCAAGCGCCGAATACACGTAGACAACACATTGATGTGGATGTTTTTAATCAGCATATGGCTGATTCTGCTGCTCGCGCATTTGATGGTGTGAATCCGACACAATGGAATCTGCTGCTAGCACATCACCCGAATACGTTTCATTTTATCAGTGATAAGAATGCATCACTGACATTAGCCGGACACACACACGGTGGTCAGGTCTTACCTTTAGGCTATACGCTTGGCAAATTTCGTTACCATTTGGATTATCTGAAGGGCTGGTTTGAAAGAGAACATCAAGCCATGTTCGTTTCTGTCGGGATGGGGAATGTCTGGCCTTGCCGGATGGGCGTACCTAGAGAGATTACGATTTTCACATTACACCGGAAAGAATAAAAATCCCCTTTGTAAACGAGTCTGAACCAAACCCGTTTATAAAGGGGACCTTTTTACACCATCACTCTTCGATGGTAAAACTGTCTTCATCCTGTTGCATCAGCCAGCTTAACCACTGTTTTTGCAGTTTCTGTTTGGCATGTGCAAGTTGGGACTCAATGATTTTAGGAATTGCTTCTTCGATAGGCATTGGTGCTGCCGGTAAGATCTTTTCACACCATAACAAGTGGAAACCCATCGGACTGCGCACAATTTCACTAAAACCCCGGCCAGGCAATTTGAACAACACTTCATCTAATTCAGGATAAAGCTGCCCTTGTTTAACCAGTCCGATCTTGCCTTCATTGACCCCAGTCGGGCATTCCGAATAACGGATCGCTAATTCGGCAAATTTGCTTGGTTTATTCATCACCTGACTACGGATATCCAAAAGCCGCTGATAGGCGGTTTCTTCATAGTTATCCGGATTTTCATCATCGATCGTGATCAGAATATGCCGAGCCATTCTGCGTTCTGGCTGCAGAAACTGACGTGGATGATCCATATACCAGGATTTAGCGGCTTCTTCCGGCAACGGTTTGATATTTTCAACAACCCGATCCATCACCATAGAGACCAATAATTCGCGGCGTAAAGCTTCTTTCAGGCTCGGTAAATCAAGGCCAGCAGCACCCATTGATGCCTTCCAGGCATCTTCATCAGGATATCCGCCTTTCACCTCATCAACTGCAGCATTCAGTGCTTCTGGTGTCACCCGCAGCTCAGCTTTAGCAGCATAACGCAGGATCTTTTCTTCGATCTTAAGCTGGTGCTTTAATGTCCGCTCAACCTGCTCAGATTCTTTTTCTGTCAGATCAGCCGGTACCTTACTGAAATGCTGCATAGATAATTTCAGACGAGGATAGGCTTCCCATTTCAGCATGCCGCCTCCTCAGTTTCTTCCGTTTCCGGTGGCCAGCATATTGCTGAAACCGGCACGAGCAACATCCGATCGGTAAATAAAACTTCATACATGATCGGCTCCATATCGCGGCGCACAGACATCACCTGCCCTACAGCACCCACTTCTGCAATGACTTCACCTTTAATTGCCAGATGATTTGCCGCACGGATCCAATCACCAAATTCAAATTCACTTTCAACCCATGGCTCATCAGCAGAAATCAGTTCCTGACTCCGACAACCAACAATCAGATCTTCATCAATGAAATGTACCTGATAAATCAGTTGATCCTGCAAAAATACGCCGACATCCTTTACATAACCAACGCTACCTTTTTTGACCAGCATATCGCCACGTTGTTTACCGGGAAATGTGCCATCATCGCGAATCATCCGAACAACACGGACCTTGTCACCATATTCGTATTCTGGGGTCATAAGGTCACCTCCATCAGCTGACTGCAATCAACAAAACTAGGATTTAAGCGGGTATAAACACCCAAGGTTGAATTCTCTTTGACTTCATGCTGATTGAAAGCCATATAGCTATCTTGCAGTAAAGTCTTTGCCAATAAAAAGCGATCCTGTTCTGTTAAACAGCGTTCATGATTCGCAGTGCGTAAAGCTTTATGAAAATGATGCATGATGTGCAGTCGTTTACTGCGTACCTGCACTGCATCAAATTCGATACCGAAATGCGATAAAAATGCTTCCGCGGTTTCCAGTTCATCGACACCATCGAGCGAAGTAAACCAATCCATATTTAACTCCTTGGCCTGCATTACAAGGCAATGCGTTGGGGGGAAAAGAGACGCTGATAAACCCAGCGCAGCTCTGATTCTGTCGGGTTACGTTTGACCC
>QKFI01000357.1 GCA_003251455.1 Tolumonas sp. | reverse complement strand
TACTCTGGCTGCATTGCGCGACAAGAAAGAAGCAGAAGCTGCTTAATTCTTGTAATCGCAAAGATTATTTGTTTTATTAATAATTCAACGACAGGAACTTTTTGTCATGTCTATCACTAAAGATCAAATCATCGAAGCTGTTGCTTCAATGTCTGTAATGGAAGTTGTAGAGCTGATCTCTGCAATGGAAGAAAAATTCGGTGTTTCTGCTGCTGCTGCTGTAGCTGCTGGTCCAGCGGCTGTTGAAGCTGTTGAAGAGAAAACTGAATTCGACGTAATCCTGACTGCTGCTGGTGCGAACAAAGTTGCTTGTATCAAAGCAGTTCGTGGCGCAACTTCACTGGGTCTGAAAGAAGCTAAAGACCTGGTAGAATCTGCTCCTGCAGCAATCAAAGAAGGCATCTCTAAAGAAGAAGCTGAAGCTCTGAAGAAAGAGCTGGAAGCTGCAGGTGCTTCTGTTGAGATCAAATAATCTACTTTTCAGTAGGTTAGCGGCCTGATAAAACAGGCTAGGGCTGGTGAATAAAAATCACCGGCCCTTTTGCGCTGTAAGCCTCGGGATTCCACATTGCTTGCCCGACTTACTTCTAAGCAATACACATAGTAGCAATGTAAATAAAGCACTGCTCTGCTCAGAGCGGCTTGGGTCACTTATCAGCGAGCTGAGGAACCCTATGGTTAACTCTTATACCGAAAAAAAACGCATTCGTAAGGACTTCGGTAAGCGTGATCAGGTACTGGAAACGCCTTATCTCTTGTCCATCCAACTGGACTCCTTCAAACAATTCCTTGATGCCGACCCGGAAGGGGCATACGGCTTGGAAGCTGCTTTCCGCAGCGTGTTCCCTATTACCAGTTATTCTGGTACCGCGGAACTACAATATGTTAGTTACCGCCTGGGAGAACCAGTCTTTGATGTTAAAGAGTGTCAGATTCGGGGCGTCACCTATTCTGCTCCCTTACGCGTAAAATTGCGTTTAGTGCTGTTTGATAAAGAAGCAGCTGCGGGTACTGTAAAAGAAATCAAAGAACAAGAAGTATACATGGGTGAAATCCCGCTGATGACTGATAACGGTACCTTTGTTATTAATGGTACAGAGCGTGTTATCGTCTCCCAGCTGCACCGTAGCCCGGGCGTGTTCTTCGATCATGATAAGGGTAAAACCCACTCATCCGGTAAAGTCCTGTATAACGCACGCGTTATTCCTTACCGTGGTTCTTGGTTGGATTTCGAATTCGATGCCAAGGATAACCTCTTTGTTCGTATTGACCGTCGCCGTAAATTACCTGCGACGATTATTCTGCGTGCATTAGAATTCACGACAGAAGAAATTCTTGCGCTCTTCTTTGAAACAATCAACTTCGAAATTAAAGATGGCAAAGTCATGATGACTTTAGTGCCAGAACGTTTGCGTGGTGAAACCGCAACGTTTGATGTCGTTGCCAATAACGAAGTTGTAGTTGAAAAAGGTCGTCGCATTACTGCACGTCATATTCGCCAATTAGAAAAAGCAGGTGTGACTCAAATTGAAGTCCCTGTGGAATATGTCGTTGGTAAGATTGCTGCTTGTGATTATGTAAATGCACAAACAGGTGAAGTAATCGTTAATGCGAATACTGCGCTGAGCTTAGAAGCTGTTGCAAACATGTCTCAGGCTGGTTTTAAACAGTTCAACGTATTATTTACAAATGAACTGGACCACGGCCCATATATTTCTGAAACAATGCGTATTGATCCATCAACTAATCGTTTAGAAGCGTTAGTTGAGATTTATCGCATGATGCGTCCTGGCGAACCGCCAACAAAAGATGCTGCTGAACAGTTATTTGAAAATCTGTTCTTCTCCGCGGATCGTTATGATTTATCGACCGTTGGTCGCATGAAGTTCAACAGCCGTTTAGGCCGTGATGAACACATGGGCACTGGCGTTCTATCACAAGACGATATTGTTGACGTAATGCGTCAGCTGATCGCGATCCGTAACGGTAAAGACGATGTCGATGATATCGATCACTTAGGTAACCGTCGTATCCGTTCTGTTGGTGAAATGGCCGAAAACCAATTCCGTGTTGGTTTAGTTCGCGTTGAACGTGCGGTGAAAGAGCGTCTGTCATTAGGTGATTTGGATGCTGTTCAACCACAAGATCTGATCAATGCAAAACCAATTTCTGCAGCGGTAAAAGAATTCTTTGGTTCTAGCCAGCTGTCACAGTTTATGGATCAGAACAACCCGCTGTCTGAAATTACGCACAAACGTCGTATTTCAGCATTAGGTCCTGGTGGTCTGACACGTGAACGTGCCGGCTTCGAAGTTCGAGACGTTCATCCAACGCATTACGGTCGTTTGTGTCCAATCGAAACACCTGAAGGTCCAAACATCGGTTTGATTAACTCTTTGGCGGTCTATTCTCGTACGAACGAGTATGGCTTCCTAGAAACACCATATCGTAAAGTAATTGATGGTGTGATCACTGATGAAGTCGACTACCTGTCAGCGATTGAAGAAGGTAACTTCGTAATCGCACAGGCGAATGCAAATGTTGATGAAAACGGTAAGTTAAAAGACGAATTAATTCCTTGCCGTCACAAAGGTGAATCAACATTCATGAATGCGGATCAAATCCAATATATGGATGTGAGCCCGCAGCAGGTTGTTTCTGTTGCTGCATCATTGATTCCATTCCTTGAACACGATGATGCGAACCGTGCATTGATGGGTTCGAACATGCAACGTCAGGCTGTTCCAACATTACGTGCTGATAAGCCGTTAGTTGGTACAGGTATGGAACGTGCGGTAGCTGTTGACTCTGGTGTAACTGTTGTTGCTAAACGTGGCGGTACTATTGATTACGTTGACGCATCTCGCATCGTTGTCAAAGTAAACGATGACGAATTGTTGCCAGGTGAAGCAGGTATCGATATCTATAACCTGACGAAATACACTCGTTCTAACCAGAACACTTGTATTAACCAACGTCCATGCGTGATGGTTGGCGAGCCTGTCATGTTAGGTGACGTGCTTGCTGATGGTCCATCAACCGACTTGGGTGAGCTGGCATTAGGTCAGAACATGCGTGTCGCGTTCATGCCATGGAACGGTTACAACTTCGAAGACTCGATTCTGGTTTCAGAACGTGTTGTAC
Organism: Tolumonas sp.; assembly: GCA_003251455.1. Taxonomy (GTDB): domain Bacteria; phylum Pseudomonadota; class Gammaproteobacteria; order Enterobacterales; family Aeromonadaceae; genus Tolumonas. Next base: position 3,044 of record QKFI01000357.1, on the reverse strand, counting down.
AGGAAGACCGCCTGACAACCATTCATATTCAGGAGCTATCATGTGTAGCTCGTGATACGAAATTAGGTCCTGAAGAAATCACTGCTGATATTCCAAACGTTGGTGAAGCAGCACTGTCGAAGCTTGACGAGTCAGGCATCGTTTATGTCGGTGCTGAAGTGAAAGGCGGCGATATTCTGGTTGGTAAAGTGACGCCAAAAGGCGAAACACAGCTGACACCAGAAGAAAAACTGTTGCGCGCTATTTTCGGTGAAAAAGCATCTGACGTTAAAGATTCTTCTCTGCGTGTGCCAAATGGAGTCTACGGAACAGTTATCGATGTTCAGGTCTTCACTCGTGATGGCGTAGAAAAAGATAAACGCGCAAAAGAAGTTGAAGATATGCAACTGCGCGAGGCGAAGAAAGATCTGACAGAAGAATTTAAGATTCTGGAAGATGGGATCTACAACCGCGCACGCTCTCTGCTAATTGCTTCAGGCTTTACTGAAGACAGACTGTCCAAATCTGATCGCAAAAAATGGTTAGAACAGTCTCTTGAAGATGAAGCGAAACAAGTAGAACTTGAGCAAATCGCTGAACAGCATGTTGCACTGAAAGAAGAGTTTGACCGTAAATTTGAAGCTAAACGTCAGAAAATCATCCAAGGTGATGACCTGGCGCCAGGCGTCTTAAAAATTGTGAAGGTCTATCTGGCTGTTAAACGTCGTATCCAGCCTGGTGATGTCCGGTAGAAGATATGCCGTACGATGAAAGTGGTAACCCGGTTGATATCGTACTGAACCCTCTGGGCGTTCCTTCACGTATGAACATCGGTCAGATCTTGGAAGTACACTTAGGTTTAGCTGCCAAAGGTATCGGTGAAAAAATCGACCGTATGGTAAAAGAACAACGTCAACTTGCAGAAATGCGTGAGTTCCTGCAACGCGTATATGACTTGGGTGATAGCACTCAACGTAAAGTTGATGTTTCTGAGTTAAGCGATGACGATGTTCAAACCTTAGTGAAGAACTTGCGTAAAGGTTTACCTGTTGCTACACCTGTGTTTGATGGTGCAAAAGAACGTGAAATTAAAGAATTGTTACGTTTAGCAGATAAGCCTGAGTCAGGACAGATCACTCTGCATGATGGTCGTACCGGTATGCCATTTGAGCGTCCTGTAACCGTTGGTTATATGTATATGCTCAAATTGAACCACTTGGTTGATGACAAAATGCATGCTCGTTCAACGGGTTCTTATAGTCTGGTTACACAGCAACCACTGGGTGGTAAAGCTCAGTTCGGTGGTCAGCGTTTCGGTGAGATGGAAGTATGGGCACTTGAAGCTTATGGTGCTGCTTACACGCTGCAAGAAATGTTGACAGTGAAGTCAGACGATGTGAACGGCCGTACGAAGATGTATAAGAACATCGTCGATGGCGATCACCGCATGGAACCAGGTATGCCGGAATCTTTCAACGTTCTGTTGAAAGAAATCCGTTCACTCGGTATCAACATCGAGCTGGAAGAAGAGTAAGGACGTTAGTCCTTGGTTCTGGATTCACAATTAGTTACGGCACACTAGAACTTAGTGTGCCGAAGTTAACCTCCTGACAGGAGATACAGGTGAAAGACTTACTCAAGTTTTTAAAAGCGCAGAGCAAGACTGAAGAGTTTGATGGTATCAAGATTGGTCTGGCGTCACCGGATATGATCCGCTCATGGTCATATGGCGAAGTAAAAAAACCAGAGACCATCAACTACCGTACTTTCAAACCAGAGCGTGATGGCCTGTTTTGTGCTCGCATCTTTGGCCCGGTAAAAGACTATGAGTGTTTATGTGGCAAATACAAACGCCTGAAACACCGTGGTGTTATTTGTGAAAAATGTGGTGTAGAAGTTACTCAGACCAAAGTGCGTCGTGAACGTATGGGTCATATTGAGCTTGCTTCACCTGTTGCTCATATTTGGTTTCTGAAATCTTTACCATCTCGTATCGGTTTGCTGCTTGATATGACGTTACGTGATATCGAACGTGTTCTGTACTTCGAATCATTTGTCGTTGTTGATGCAGGTATGACAAGCCTTGAGCGTGGACAGATGCTGACTGAAGAGCAGTATCTGGATGCGTTGGAAGAGTATGGTGATGAATTTGACGCGAAAATGGGTGCAGAAGCAATTCTGGCGCTGTTACGCGATTTGGAACTGGAACATGAAATCGCGGCAATGCGCGAAGAATTGAGCCAGACAAATTCTGAAACTAAACGTAAGAAAACAACGAAACGTTTAAAACTGATGGAATCATTCCTTCAATCTGGCAACAAACCAGAGTGGATGATTATGACCGTTCTGCCGGTATTACCGCCAGATCTGCGTCCATTGGTTCCATTGGACGGTGGTCGTTTTGCGACTTCAGATCTGAACGATCTGTATCGTCGAGTGATCAACCGTAACAACCGTCTGAAACGTCTGCTGGATCTGGCTGCTCCAGATATCATCGTACGTAACGAAAAACGTATGCTGCAAGAGTCAGTAGATGCATTGCTGGATAACGGTCGTCGTGGTCGCGCGATCACCGGATCGAACAAACGTCCTCTGAAGTCTCTGGCTGACATGATCAAGGGTAAACAAGGTCGTTTCCGTCAGAACTTGCTGGGTAAACGTGTTGACTACTCAGGTCGTTCGGTTATCACCGTAGGTCCTACACTGCGTCTGCATCAGTGCGGTCTGCCTAAGAAGATGGCTCTTGAGCTGTTTAAACCATTTATTTACGGCAAATTAGAAACCCGTGGCTTAGCAACAACTATCAAAGCTGCTAAGAAAATGGTTGAACGTGAAGAAGCTGTTGTATGGGATATTCTTGACGAAGTTATTCGTGAACATCCTGTCATGCTGAACCGTGCACCTACACTGCACCGTCTGGGTATTCAGGCATTCGAACCAACACTGATCGAAGGTAAGGCTATTCAGCTGCATCCACTCGTATGTTCTGCATTTAACGCGGACTTCGACGGTGACCAGATGGCGGTACACGTTCCTCTGACTTTAGAAGCTCAGTTGGAAGCGCG
>QKFI01000230.1 GCA_003251455.1 Tolumonas sp. | reverse complement strand
GGCTGGATTAGCACCGATAGAAAAAGGTGAGATTCGGTTAGATAAAAAAGAGATCAGTCTGAACTCAATTCAAGATGCCAGTCTCTATTCCATTTCCTATGTTCCTGAAGATCGTGCAGGCAAAGGGGCTTTCTTAGAAGCACCGATTGGAATGAATCTTACTTCCCGAGCGCTTGGATCCTTATCATCAATGGGGCTTATTTCACGAGAGAAAGATCATCGTGATGCTGTCGAATTAGCAAAATCGTTCACGCTGAATCCAGCCAGAAATCATGAGGCGGTGTCTACCTTAAGTGGTGGCAACCAACAGAAAGTAGTGCTGGGTAAAGCAATCGCAACCGATCCTGATCTGTTACTACTCAATGAGCCCACTCGTGGCGTAGATATTGGCGCGCGAGCTGACATTTACCAACGGCTGAGAGAGCGAGCAGATCAAGGTCTTTCAATCGTTTTTTATTCAACCGATTTAGAAGAAATCCTCGATTTTGCGGATCGAATCGTCACCGTCTTTAAAGGCGAAGTCATTAACAATATGCTTCGCAAAGATGCAACGCAGGAAAGCATCTTACAAGACATTCTGCATGGGAACGGGAGGGTTGCAGCATGATCCGGTCATTATCTCAAAAACCGTTTTTATCTCGGTTGACTAGTAGCAGTTTGGCGTTTTCGCCAACCAGAATTCAGGCAACTTCAGTACGAATTGCAACCGCTATTGTTGTTGTGATTGCTTGTTTAGCGGTTGATGGCTTCGCAACAACACAAAACCTGAGTTCTATTTTATTTACCACCGTATCGATTGGGATCGCAGCCTGTGGGTTAGCGCTCGTAACGATCAGTGGGAATTTGTTCATGTTGTCGATTAGTGCGATTACTTCGATCTCAACGATTGTTTTCGCGAGTCTGTTAAATCTTGGTATTCCGACAGCCATTGTTTTAACGCTTGCGGTTGGCGTGATTTTAGGCGCAATTCAAGGTGGGGCAGTTGGTGTTCTGAAAACGAATCCGATTATTACGACCATTGCCGCATCTTCAATCATTACAGGCATCGCGTCATGGGTTTCTGGTGGTCAAACGATCACTAGTTCTGTCAGTGTGAGTTGGTTGGGCGTTGGTCATGTCTACTCAGGTATTCCAAACCAAATTTTCGTTCTGATCGGCGTATTACTTGTGTGTGAATTCTATTTATCGCGGATGCGTTTAGGTCGTGAAACCCAGCTGAATGGGATCAATCCAACGACAGCTAAATTCTCAGGTTTACGCGTCGGACGGGCAGTACTGGTTGCATACATTATCGCTTCTGTCACTGCTGCGTTAACAGGTGTACTCATTGCCTCACAAACTTCACAAGGAAACTTATCACTCGGTGCAGGCCTTGATTTCAGTGCTATCGCAGCAGTCTTAGTCGGTGGTGTTGCAATCACAGGTGGTCACGGGCGCATTGCTGACGCAGTGTTTGGTGCGTTATTCCTGTCTGTTATCGGTAATGTTTTGCTGCTGAAAGGATTTTCTCTCGATATCCAACTTATGGTGAAAGGCGCAGTCGTGCTGATTTCTGTTGTTTTCGGCGCGTTGTTATCACGGAAACGTAAATAAGGGAGATATGAAGATGAAATCGAAATGGAATCCATCTGACATTGTAAGAATTGTTTTATTCATCGCGTTACCAGTTTTATTTGCGTGCATGAATGACATTTTTTTAACCAGCGGTAATTTATTCGCGCTGATGCAAAATTTTGCATTGGTTGGCTTGGTTGCGTTAGGTCTGGCATTGACCATGATCGTAGGGGAATTTGATTTATCTGTTGCGCCAATGGTTGCTGTTGGCGGCCTAATTCTGGCAAAAACAGGTGATGATAGCGCGCTGACCGGTGTGATGTGGGCTTGTCTTTTCGGTTTGGTTGTTGGGCTGATAAATGCGCTGTTTATTATCAAACTGAAAGTTTCATCACTGGTAAGTACATTAGGCGCGATGATCTTGTTGTCGGGTTTCGCTTACTGGATTGCTGACGGGAACGTCGTGCCATATTACAACTTTGATGCTTCAGACGTCTTAGATGCACAGATGTTCTATCTGTTATCGCCACGCATTTTGATCACGATTGCAGCGATTGTTGTTTTGTTCTTCATCCTTAACTTTACTCGATTAGGGCGTGATGTTTATGCCACTGGCAGTCACAGACAATCCGCCATCATGAGTGGTGCGAACACAACAGCTTCATTATTTTTTGCTTTCGGTTGTTCTGGTTTGTTCTCTGCACTTGCGGGGGCATTAATTTCAATCAGCCTCGCGACCGGCTCTCCAACATTAGGTGATTCACTCCTGATCCAGGCGGCTTCAGCTGCGATTCTGGGTGGCGTATCACTTGGTGGCGGCGTTGGAAAAGTTCATTTGGTTGCTGTAGGCGTGTTGATCCTCGCGGCTTTGAACAACGGTTTGAGTTTAATGGGTGCAAGTTCGGCAACAACCTTACTGGTGAATGGCTGTGTGCTTGCGTTTGTTGTTGTCATCAATGGTGAATTTAGTTCGCTGCGTGTTTCCTTTCTTAAAAAAGTAAATGGATAATTTGATCAAGGAGTTGTCAAAATGAAAAAGAAATCTTTCTGGAACTGCACTTTAACTGCCGCTGCTACTATGACGGCTCTATTATCATCGGCTGTTGTTCACCATCCAGTATTAGCGGCTGAAGCGAAATCAGTGATCCTGCTTCAGCCGACAGAAGAATGTACTTATTGTGCAGACTACGTGCGATTCTTCAAAAAAGAAGCTGATGCAGCAGGGCTGAAATATGAAATTACAACCAGCCCATTTGACCCTGCCAATCAGGCAAACCAAGTCGAACAGGCGATTGCAAAAAAACCAGATGCGATCATTTTGTGGCCTGTTGATGCAAACGCATTGATCCCATCTATGCGTAAGATCCAAAAAGCGGGTATTCCTCTTGTGATCAGCGACGCAATGCCAGCGAAAGCTTCCGAAAAATATTGGGATGTTTTCACCGGTGGAAACAGTGAAGAAATTGGTCGTGAGTCAGCGAAAGCGATGGTTGCAGCTTTTGACGCGAAAGGGTTTGGCAAATCAGGTGATATTTTTGCTATCTCTGGCACGCCAGGAACACCAACCTCGATTGGTCGAATGAAAGGCTTTAAAGAAGAGTTATCTAAAATTGCGCCAGACATTCATGTAGTTGGTGAACAGCCAGGTAACTGGGATCAGAACGTTGCAATGACAGCAGCTTCTTCGTTATTTACCCGTTTTGGCAAAGATATTAAAGGTGTATATGCCGTTGAAGATCTCATGATGGCTGGTGTTATTGTGGCGGCTGAACGTGCAGGCATTGATGCGAAAAAACTGGCATTAGTGGGCGTTGGTTGTGAGGTTCAAGGCTACAAGAATATCAAAGACGGTATTCAATACGCGACTGTGTTATCTGATGCATATAGCGATGCCAAATATGCTGTAAATGCCACCGTCAAACTGCTGAATGGTGAAAAACAGGAAAAATACACTTATTTACCGAACCCAACGGTAACTAAAGACAATCTGAATGTTTGTCAGGGTGTTGAATAGCAATTTAAGTAACGAAATTCAAAGCGTTGCTTCGTGTAAAAAGGGGTATTCATTACCCCCTAATCATCATGATTGAAGGTAAGTATTATGTCTCAAGAGAAAAACAAAACCCTGCGTCTGCATATTCCTCAATGGCAGGGTGGTAATAACCATGCATATTATTTCGGTGCACAATTATTAGCTTGGTTAGCACCGAAAGCTGATGGCCCTGTTGAAGAAGTCAATGTTTCATTCGATGAAAACAGAACTTTAAAGAACGAAAATGGAATTGTGGGTCGTTCAGAAATTATTCCTCAAATCAAACATGCATCAGCGCTGATTGAAAAACATCAACCAGATAGTCTGGTTATTTTGGGTGGTGATTGTTTAGTTGATTTAGCGCCGTTTGCATATCTTCAAGAAAAATATCAAGACGACCTAGGTATTCTTTGGGTTGATGCGCACCCTGATATCATGACATCTGCAGAGTTCGAGCATTCTCATGCGTCCGTG
>QKFI01000201.1 GCA_003251455.1 Tolumonas sp. | reverse complement strand
GCTCGTGATAACTTATTCCGCAAGGAGCTTTTCCATCCAGCGTTGCGCCAGTAGTGCCTGTTCGCCACAAATATCGGGTGTAGTTTGATTGGCGACACAAGTCAGGAAATGCTCCACCATCGGTGCGAAACCACGTGATTCCAGGATGGTTTGCCAGCTTCCTGCGTGAGTGATGATCTGGGTGCCGTGTTGTTCTGTTTCTAACCGGTTCAGTTCTCTGACGCGCAAAATTTTACCTCGGGCTACTAATTCCAAGGTTTCGCTATTAATTCCGGTATCACGATGCATGGCGCTACTGAATAAACAGGTGTCTGTGCGGAAATGATGACCCGCGTAAATCATCTCTTGATTTGAGGAGACTGTGAGTTGTCCGCCAATGAGTTGTGTACTTCCATTCGCCAGCCAGAGCAGGGTATCGATGACGTGTAAATAATCATCCAGCATGGTGAAGCGGACTGGGTTTGAGATGCCGTTCATGCGGTGTTTTTCAAACCGGACGGAAGCAGCATTTGGGATAGCGTCTTTGATCGTTTGATAAAATGGAGCAAAGCGGCGGTTAAACCCGACCATCAAGGTTCGTTGTTGTCTTTCGGCCAGAGAAACCAACTGTTCCGCTTGGTCGTAAGTTTCTGCCAGTGGTTTGTCGATATAGACGTGTAAACCGGCATTCAATAATTGTGTGGTGATATCGAAATGGCTGCTGGTTGTACTGTGTACAAAGGCGACATCGCAATGCTGGATGAGTTCATGCAGTGAACTGAAAGCCTGGATTCGGTACTCTTGGCAAAGTTGACGGTTTTTTTCCTGATTCGGTGTGAAAGCACCCATCAAATCCCAGTGTTTGGCGTGGGACAACAGGGGGAGATAGACTTTCTGGGCAATACCGCCTAAACCAACCAGACCAACCCGTAACTGACGCATGTAACCTCCGGATATTGAAATATTTCAATCGAAGATGACATGGTAGGGTTACTGGTAACAGAGAAGCAAGGGGCGGAACTGGGATACGGCCAGTTGATGTGCTTTTCTGTTACCAGTAAGGCATTTTGAAGAATTAACGCGCTAACCAGCCGCCATCGACCGCAATGGTATAACCGTTAATGTAATCAGATGCCGTGGATGCCAGGAAAACCACCGGACCCATCAAATCTTCTGGTGTACCCCAACGGTTTGCAGGAATACGCTCCAGAATTTCACCGCTGCGTTTTTCATCAGCGCGCAGTGCAGCGGTGTTATTGGTTGCCATATAGCCAGGAGCAATCGCATTCACGTTAATACCGTTTGCAGCCCATTCATTTGCCATCAGACGGGTAATCCCCATGACACCGCTTTTCGAGGCAGTATAAGAAGGAACACGAATACCGCCTTGGAAAGAGAGCATAGAAGCAACGTTGATGATTTTGCCGCCTGTACCTTGCGCAATGAATTGCTTCGCAACGGTCTGTGACATGAAGAAGACACTTTTGATGTTGATGTTCATGACATCATCCCAGTCTTTTTCGCTAAATTTAATGGCGTCTTCACGACGGATGATCCCGGCGTTGTTGACCAGAATATCGACATGGCCATAGTGGCTTACCGCTTGATCAATCAGTTGAGGCAGGTCTTCAACTTTACTTACATCCGCTTTTAAGCTCAGAAATTTACGGCCCAGCGCTTCAACTTTTGCAATCGTATCTGTTGGTTCGACAATGTTGATACCAACGATGTCGCAGCCAGCCTGAGCCAGACCGACAGCCATTCCCTGACCCAGACCAGTATCACAGCCGGTGACGATGGCAACTTTGCCGTTCAGGTCAAATGTATTCAGAATCATTCTATATCTCCAGAATTATCAATGCATACACTCCGTTTGGCACAGGCCGCCTGAGATATACATACAGAATGTGGAATGTCGGCAGCGTCAGGCCGCCGGTTCCTTGTTAAAACGTGATGGGTGCAAGGAAAGCTGAAAGACTATCTATCAGGTGAGGAGCATGGCAGGGACCGTCCTGATCCGATAGCCTCTCGTGCACCGTACATCACGGGTTGAGATAATAGTAGATCTAATGAAATGATGAATCAATAAAAAAGAAACGATGTTTCATTTATTTTGTGATGTGTGTTGTATTTGAGTCAAAGCCCTTGAATGAAAAAAGCCGCACTCATTGCTGATGTGCGGCTTTGACCTTTGAAATTCAGTAAAATTAAGCGAGTGCTTCCATCGCTTCTTTGGCCAGTTGACCGATCTTATCCCATTGCTGGTTATCAATCAGATCAGCTGGAACCATCCAGGTACCACCACAGGCAACTACGGTTTTAATACCGAGGTATTTGCTAATGTTTTCTGGTGTTACGCCGCCGGTTGGCATGAATTTAACCGGATAAACAGCTGACATTGCTTTCAGCATGTTGACGCCACCAGATGGTTCGGCAGGGAAGAACTTGAGCATGGACAGACCCATTTCCATTGCTTGTTCTACCAGACTTGGGTTGTTCACACCTGGAACAATCGGCATGCCGCGTTGTTGGCAGTAACGGACGATGGTTGGGTTGAAACCTGGGCTGACAATAAAGTCCACACCAGCTTCAATTGCTTCATTAACTTGTGCTGTAGTCAGCACAGTGCCTGCACCGATCAGCATATCTGGGAATTCAGCTCGTATCCGGCGAATGGATTCTGCAGCAGCTGGCGTACGGAATGTAATTTCGGCACTCGGCATGCCGTTTTCAACTAAGGTGCGTCCTAACGCGACCGCATCTTCTGCGTTTTTGATTGCAATAACTGGAATAATTTTCAGGGCTTGCAAACGTTCAACTAAAGTGGACATAACTTCTCCAGTGTCACATGAATTAAGAAATAACAGGCATTACTTCGGTCGGAATGATCGCGCCACGATATTGAATGACGGTTCCTGCCAACTGGTGACCTTGTGCTGCTGATTGGGCGATGCTGCCGCCAGCCAGACGACAAGCGAGATATCCTGCACTAAATGAATCACCTGCAGCGGTGGTGTCGATCACTTTGTCGGCCGGAATTTTCTGCGCTGGGATTTCCTCACGCTGACCGTTGCTGCATGCGACTAAACAAGGAGATGAACCGCGTTTAATCACAACTTCACTCACACCTGCATTCAGGGTGCGCTGGATCACCTCTTCCAGAGGACGTTCGCCCCAGAGAGCGTCTTCATCATCTAATGTCAGGAAAGCTGTATCTGTCAGCTTCAGCATCTTTTGATAACAGTCTTGTGTTTCTGCTTGGCTACTCCAGAGGCGAGCACGGTAATTGTTATCGAACACAACTTTACCGCCTTGCTCACGAAAACTGGTCAGAAAAACGAATAAACGTTGGCGACCGATAGGGCTCAAAATCGCCAAACTGATACCGCTCAGATAAATCACGTCCATTTTTGCTAATTGGTGCAGGACGGCATCAGTTTGTTCGCTCTCAAGCCAGTATTTTGCTGCCGCATCGCTGCGCCAGTAAGAAAAGCTGCGTTCGCCGGTTGAGTCGGTTTCGATGAAATACAGACCTGGCATTTTATTGGTCATGCGTTGTACTAATGATGTATCAACATCTTCCTGTTCCCAGGCATCAATCATGGTTTGACTGAAATTATCGGTGCCTAATGCAGAAACATAGTGCACTTTACCTGCTGTTTTTGGTAATTGGCGGGATAGATAAACAGCAGTATTGAGTGTGTCGCCACCAAAGCCCTGGCGGATAACGTTATCCTGGCGTTGTAGCTCGACCATGCATTCGCCAACGATGGCGATATCCAGACTCTTCATAGCGTATTCCTGAAGTTGTACAAAAAACGAGTATAGACTACTTGAACAGAATCCTATGTCAATATTTTTGAAACAGCATTTCTTGTAAGTGTTAATCTCCTCTTATTTTTATTAATATAGCGTTGCATTGTGAGCTTTGAATGACAATTTACGGCTTTTTTAGGGTACATTCATTGTGACTGCCATATGCTTCGCATAAAATGTGCGCAGCTATTTTATTTTTTTTGAAACGAGGTTAGGGGTGAACGATTTTACAAAACAGCAAGACTCTGTGTCCTCGGTGCTGAAAGT
>QKFI01000382.1 GCA_003251455.1 Tolumonas sp. | reverse complement strand
GTTACGAATCAGTTTACGATGCGATAGCAACTCGAGTCGTCGAGCGAGTTCAGCAAATGCTGCGTTACTCACCGAAGCCATTCACTTGTGATGTCATCTTGTTTTCATTAGATAACCAACCCCTCGGGAGTAATCGTCCAGTTTTAGCAATTGCGGAGGACTTACGATGATTTCCGTGATTGGGATGGGGCCGGGGGATGCAGGCTTAAGAACACAAACGGCACAGACTCTGATTTCTCAAGCAGATGTTCTTGTCGGATGGCCGCGTTTATTAGCTGATTTTCCTGATTTTCACGGTGAAAAACAGGTCTTAAACGCAGATATCGATGGGCTGATCCACTGGCTGCACACAAAAACGGATCAGAACGTGGTGGTGTTGGCGTCAGGAGATCCATTGCTTTTTGGCATCGGGAAACGAATTGCGGAACATTTCCCGAAACAAACCTGTGAAATCGTACCGGGCATCAGCTCTGTGCAATATCTGTTTTCTCGTGTGCAGCTTGATATGAACGATCTCTATATCACGAGCAGTCACGGCAAACAGCCTGATTTTGATTTCATTTTCCAACACGACAAAGTCGCGATGGTGACAGATAAAGCGATTGGTCCATTTCAAATTGGCCAGGAAGTTTTAAAACGCGACTTAAACCGTACGCTGATCATCGGTGAAAACCTTTCTTATGCCGATGAACGAATTCATTTTCTGCAACCAGAACAAGTGCAGCGCGACTATGACATGAATGTGGTGGTGATCCTCAATGAAAGACAGTGAGTTTTTTCGTGGTGACAAAGTACCGATGACCAAAGAAGAGGTTAGAACAATCGCGCTCGACCGCTTGAATCTGTCACGGGCAACCACCTTTGTTGATGTAGGCGCGGGTACAGGCAGTGTTGCATTGGAGGCTGCAATTCGTCATTCATCATTGAATGTCATTGCGATTGAGAAAAATCCTGCTGCATTGTCATTAATTGAGACAAACCGTGCTCGTTTTGGTTGTCAGAATGTTGAAATCATCGCGGCTGAAGCGCCATGCGCATTACCAACACTGGTTGATGCTGTTTTTGTTGGTGGCAGCGGCGGCAATCTTACCGAAATTATTGATTGGTCGCTGGCGCACTTAACGTCGGGTGGAACATTCGTATTGAACTTTATTTTGCTCGATAACGTCACCACCGCACTGAATTATCTGAAAACCTGTCATGTGGCGGATCTGCAGTGTACGCAACTGCAAATCTCGCAACTCACCACGCTCGGCAGTGGTTATTACTTCAAACCGAATAATCCAACTTTCATTATTTCCTGTCAGAAGGAGGCAGTCCATGCCTGCGAAATTTGATCCGTCTCTGGTGTATTTTGTTGGTGCTGGCCCGGGTGATCCCGAGTTGATCACATTGAAAGGGTATCAGCTACTCAGTCAGGCGGATGTGGTCATTTATGCCGGTTCGCTGATTAACACCGAATTGCTAAATTACTGTAAACCAGAAGCTGCTTGTCACGATAGTGCGAGTTTGAATCTGGGTCAGATCATCGACCTGATGGCAACAGGTGTGCAAAACAAAAAGCTGGTTGTTCGTCTGCAAACTGGTGACTTATCTCTGTATGGTTCAATTCGTGAACAGGGTGAAGAATTAACCAAACTCGGCATTGGGTTCAGTTCAATTCCCGGTGTGAGCTCATTCTTGGGTGCAGCCTCTGTCATGGGCGTGGAATACACGGTGCCGGAAGTCTCGCAAAGTCTGGTGATCACACGCATGTCTGGCAGAACCCCAACACCAGAAAAAGAATCACTGGAATCATTCGCTCAACATCAGACTTCAATGGCGATCTTCCTGTCTGTACAAGAAATCAGTGAAGTGGTGTCTCGTCTCACTTCAGGCGGCTATCCTGCCAAAACGCCTGTCGCAGTGGTTTATAAAGCGACTTGGCCAGATTGCCAGATAGTGAAAGGAACCCTTGAAACCATCGCCGAACAAGTCACAGATGCAGGGATTCGCAAAACCGCATTGATTCTGGTTGGTGAGTTCTTAGGGGATGAGTATCACTACTCCAAACTTTATGACGCAGGATTCAGTCATGAGTATCGTCAAGCCTGAGTCGATTGCGGTTTTTTGTCTGACACCGGGCGGTATTCGTCTGGCGAAGCGGTTGCAAAAGCATCTGCCGCTGACCTGTTTCTGTAGTGACAAACTATTGGAATCCGGGTTTCAGGCATTCAACGGATCGTTCGCCGCAACGGTACGGGAAGCATTCGAATGTTATACCGCGGTGATCGTGATTGGCTCGACTGGGTTGACGGTACGTGTCATTTCACCCTTGCTTAAAGATAAGCTGACTGATCCTGCTGTCGTTGTAATTGATGAACGTGGACAACATGTGATCAGTCTGCTCTCTGGTCATGTGGGCGGAGCCAATATGTTGACCCGCTATCTGGCTGGCGTCTTAGGCGCCGATCCGGTAATTACCACCGCAACCGATGTGAATGAACTGGCGGCTCTGGATATGTTAGCTGTGCAATTAGATGCGGATATGCATGATTTCCGGCAATCCGTGAAAACCGTCAATCACATGCTGGTCAGTGATCAACAGGTTGGGCTTTTCTGGGATCACGGTTCTCTCCCTGAATCAGGCGATTGCTGGCCTGCGGAGCAGTATGACGTGCGCGGGTTTGTTCCGGTGAAACGGCTGGATCAATTACCTGCAGATCTAAAGGCTTTAGTTGTTGTCACGCTTCGCGATCAGCTGCCCGAGCTTGCAATGCCTGTTTTTAAACTGGTGCCGCGTCGAATTGTGGCGGGCATCGGCTGCCGCCGTGAGACTTCGTTCCAACTGTTAATTGAATTATTACAGCAACAATTGTCCCGTTATGCCTTGGATCCACTGGCTTTGCGCTCCATTGGCAGTGTCAGTATTAAAGAAGATGAACCTGGGCTTAAACAGCTTTCTGCCTGTTACCGGGTGCCATTTCAGGTGTTCAGTGTCGATTCGCTGAAAGAACACGAACATCGCTTCCCGACCTCTGAATTTGTTCGCAACACCGTTGGTGTCGGCGCTGTGTCTCAACCAGTGGCATGGCTGATGAGTGATGGGCATTTAGTTGGCGACACCCTTCGGGAGCAAGGCGTCACCATTACTTTAGGAGTTTCTCACTGATGTTATATGTAATCGGAATCGGGCCTGGCAGTCAGGCTACCATGACGATGGAAGCTTTAGATGCCATTCAGGATGCAGAAGTCATCGTGGGATATAAAACCTATACCCATCTGGTGAAAGCGCTGACGGTTGGCAAAGAAGTGATCAAAACCGGAATGTGTAAAGAGATCGAACGCTGTCTGGCTGCGATTGAACTGGCGCAAACCGGTAAAAAGGTAGCCCTCATCAGTAGCGGGGATGCCGGTATTTACGGTATGGCTGGTCTGATTCTCGAACTGGTTACCAAACAGAATATCGATCTGGAAGTGCGCTTAATTCCTGGAATGACGGCGAGTATTGCGGCTGCTTCATTACTGGGCGCTCCCCTGATGCATGACTTCTGTCATATCAGCTTGAGTGACTTACTGACTCCTTGGGAAGTGATTGAAAAACGGATCATCGCTGCAGCGCAGGCAGATTTTGTCATTTGTTTTTATAACCCGCGCAGTCGTGGCCGTGCCGATCATCTGGAACGAGCATTTGAACTGATGGCACCGTTCAAAGCGGCAACAACACCAGTTGGCATTGTGAAATCAGCCAGTCGCAAAAAACAGGAAAAATGGATCACCTCATTCGGTGAAATGGACTTTGAACCAGTGGATATGACCAGTTTGGTCATCGTTGGCAATCAATCCACTTATACCAAAAATGGTTTGATGATCACGCCACGAGGTTATGAAGTCTGATGGCTGGGTTGCATATATTCGGTGGTACACTCGACCAAATGGGCATGGAATATAGCGTCTCCGTGGCCAGTGATGTTGGTCGTGCCGTTGCTGCTGAATTACAGGGTGAAATTCATGTCGGACGCATGGATGCAGCCGCAATGACAACATGGCTTAAAGCCAATGCTGTCCAATGCGTCATTGATGCAGCACACCCATATGCAACCGTACTACGAAGCAATATCCAGCTAGCCTGTCAGACCCTTGGTGTTGAATTAATTCGCTATGAACGTCCGAGTGAAGGGGCTTTGGTTGACCATTCACTGATTCATTTGGCTGCATCAGTCGAAGATGCTTGCAGCATTGCATCTCAGTTCGGAAAACGAATTTTGCTGACCACGGGCAGTAAAGATCTAGCACTTTTTCAGCAGTTATTACCTGAAAAACATCTGATTGCACGGGTATTACCAACGGCTGATGTGATTCGTCAATGTGAGCTCTTAGGGTTCGGTATTGATCAAATCATTGCGATGAAAGGCCCGTTCAGTGCACAGATGAATCAGGCTCTATATCAGTTTTGTCAGCCAGACGTAGTCATTACCAAAGAATCCGGTCAGGAAGGGGGCTTTCAAGAGAAGATCGCGCCCTGCATTGATGCTGGCATTCCATGTATCGTCATTATTCGACCACAAACGGCAAAGACCCCTTACGGTCATATCAGTCACTCATTCGATGAAGTTTTAACATTACTAACGCGCTTTCAAACTCGGGAGCCAGCATGATGAAAAAAGCATTACTGATTATCAGTTTCGGGACTAGTTATGCCGAAACCTGTGAAAAAAATATCACTGCATGTGAACAGCGTATTTCCGTAGCTCATCCGGATCGTGATTTATTCCGTGCATTCACGTCCGAGATGATTATTCGCAAACTGGCGAAACGTGATGGCTTGCAGATCGATAATCCGCAGCAAGCATTAGCGCGTCTTGCAGCCGCTGGTTATCAGGATGTTGTCATCCAGTCATTACACGTCATCAATGGCGATGAATACGAAAAAGTTGTCCGTCAGGTACAGGCACATCAACATCTGTTTTTCAAAATACGTCTCGGTACACCGTTACTGACAACGCATGATGATTTTGAGCAGCTGATTGTTGCTATGCAGTCACAAATGCCGATGTTAGAAGACGATGAACGTGTTGTCTTTATGGGGCATGGCGCTACCCATCATGCTTTTTCAGCCTATGCCTGCTTAGACCATATGCTGATGACCAAAAAAATCCCTGCAATGGTTGGTGCTGTCGAAAGTTATCCGGAAATCGAAGCCATTATTGAACGTCTGCAACAACAGAACGTCAGAAAAGTACATCTGATGCCATTGATGCTAGTGGCCGGTGATCATGCCATCAATGATATGGCCTCTGATGAAGAAGATTCTTGGAAAACCCTGATTGAACAAGCAGGCATGAAAGCACAGGCATGGTTGCAGGGTTTAGGCGAAAACCCGCTCATTCAACAGATGTTTATTGACCATCTTGAAGCAGTGATTGAACAAAATGAGGAGGCCGCCTGATGAGCGGAATGTTATATGCCATCGGTACAGGTCCCGGCAGCAGTGATCTGATCACAGTCCGTGCAGCACGCCAATTGGCAAATTTGGATGTGCTCTATGCACCAGCGGGTCGTCGGGGGGGCGATAGTCTGGCTTTGTCGATTGTTCGTGAATATTTAACGGATCATGTGGTCATCAAAGAGCAGCATTTCCCGATGAGTACCCATGAAGATGAAAAAGAAACGATCTGGGATAACGTTGCAAGTGAAATCAAAAATGATGTGATGGCAGGAAAACAGGTTGGTTTCATTACACTCGGTGATGCCATGCTCTTCAGCACCTGGGTGTTCTTATTAGCACGCCTTCAGGGTGAGATCCCGATTGAAATCATTCCCGGTGTGACGTCATTTGCTTGCATTGCGGCGCGTTCGGCGTATCCATTAGCGATGGAGCAGCAATCGATGGCGGTTGTGTCCTGCACCAGTCCTGAAGAAGAACTGGAACGAGCCCTGAGTCAGCA
>QKFI01000270.1 GCA_003251455.1 Tolumonas sp. | reverse complement strand
TCAACCGGTCTGGTTTGAGGAATATAAAGCCAAACATGGTTACGCGGGTGCAGAACGTGCACTGGCAGCCCCTCCAACCGATGTCACGGATCTGGTGAAAACAGCCGGACTGCGAGGCCGGGGCGGTGCAGGCTTCCCGACCGGCGTGAAGTGGAGTCTGGTGCCGATGGATGAAAAATTCGATAAGAAATACATCCTCTGTAATGCCGACGAAATGGAGCCCGGCACCTATAAAGACCGTCTGCTGATGGAACAACTCCCTCATCAGTTGATTGAGGGCATGCTGATTGGCGCCTATGCCTTGCAAGCCTATCGCGGCTATATTTTTCTGCGCGGTGAATATGTGGTGGCGGCAGAACGTCTGCGCAAAGCCATTGATGAAGCAACCAAAGCAGGTTATCTCGGGAAAAACATTCTCGGAACCGGATTCAACTTCGAATTATTCGTGCATACCGGTGCAGGCCGCTATATCTGCGGTGAAGAAACCGCGTTGATTAACTCGCTGGAAGGTCGTCGCGCCAATCCACGTGCAAAACCACCATTCCCGGCACTGGCTGGCGCTTGGGGAAAACCGACCTGCGTCAACAACGTCGAAACATTGAATAACGTGCCAGCCATCCTGCTAAACGGCAGTGACTGGTACAAAGGCCTCTCGGCTGGGAAAAGTACCGATTCAGGCACCAAACTGATGGGTTTCTCCGGACGCGTAAAAAATCCCGGAGTATGGGAGCTGCCAATGGGTACAACTGCCAGAGAAATATTCGAAGAATATGCTGGTGGCATGCGCGATGGTCTGACCCTGAAAGCCTGGCAGCCAGGTGGTGCTGGCACCGACTTCCTGCTCGAAGAGCACTTGGATCTGCCCATGGATTTTGATTCCATCGGGAAAGCAGGTAGCCGTCTGGGTACTGCTCTCGCGATGGCGGTCGATAATGAAATTAACATGGTCTCTCTGACCCGAAATCTCGAAGAATTTTTTTCTCGTGAATCCTGTGGCTGGTGTACGCCTTGCCGTGAAGGATTGCCTTGGAGCGTAAAAATTCTGCGTGCATTGGAAAAAGGAGAAGGACAGCCCGGCGATATCGAAACGCTGTCGCGCCTGTGCCGTGACCTGGGACCGGGTAAAACCTTCTGTGCACACGCACCGGGTGCCGTTGAGCCACTACAGAGTGCCATTAAATATTTCCGTTCTGAATTTGAAGCTGGCGTAAGCAAAGAACACTTGTTGGCGTCTCCGATCCCGACCGGGATCCAACCCAACTTGTTGAACGAACGCTGGTGATAACAAAAATTAAGGAAGTAATTTCGCTATGGCCACAATTCATGTAGACGGCAAAGAATACGAAGTCAACGGTGCAGATAACTTGCTGGAAGCCTGTTTATCACTGGGGCTGGATGTCCCTTATTTTTGCTGGCATCCGGCGCTGGGGAGCGTGGGTGCCTGCCGCCAGTGTGCAGTCAAACAATTTAACGGACCCGATGACAAACGAGGTCGGCTGGTAATGTCCTGTATGGCGCCAGCCACAGACGGTACTTACATTTCCATTGAAGATGAAGAAGCGGTTGAATTCCGTAAAAGTGTCAACGAATGGATGATGTTGAACCATCCACACGACTGCCCGGTTTGTGAAGAAGGTGGTGCCTGCCATTTGCAGGATATGACCGTCATGACCGGACACAACAACCGGAATTATCGTTTCACCAAGCGAACCCATGAAAATCAGGATCTGGGTCCATTCATTTCCCATGAAATGAACCGCTGTATCGCCTGTTACCGCTGTGTTCGTTATTACAAAGATTATGCAGACGGGGAAGATTTAGGCGTTTATGGTGCGCACGATAACGTGTATTTCGGTCGGGTGGAATCCGGTACGCTGGAAAGCGAGTTTTCCGGTAACTTAGTTGAAGTCTGCCCGACCGGCGTCTTTACCGATAAAACCCAGTCTGCCCATTTTAACCGTAAATGGGACATGCAGTTTGCACCCAGCATCTGTCATGGCTGCAGCTTAGGTTGCAACATCAGCCCGGGCGAACGTTATGGTGAATTGCGCCGTATTGAAAACCGCTATCACGGTGGCATTAACCACTATTTCCTCTGTGATCGGGGCCGGTTTGGTTATGGCTTTGTGAATCTGCCGGATCGTCCTTACAGAGCGTTTCGTCGTCATGAAGGTCAGTTATTCGAAGCCGGACGCGTCGAAGCGGCCGAGCAAGTCGCAGATCTGTTACGACGTTCCGACAAAATTGCCGGCATTGGCTCACCACGAGCCAGTCTTGAAAGTAATTACATGCTGACCGAGCTGGTGGGCGAAGATCATTACAGTAATGGCATTAGCCAAAACGAATGGCAAAGTCTGCAGAAACTCACCATGCTGTTACGTCATAGCGGCGCTCAAACACCAACGCTGCGTGAAATCGAAGATTGCGATGCAATTTTTGTCCTCGGTGAAGATCTGACACAAACCGCTGCACGCATGGCATTAGCTGTACGTCAGGCCGTCAAAGGGAAAGCTCGCCAGAAAGCACAAGAGCTGAAAGTCGATGTCTGGCAAATCGCTGCGATCAACAACATTGGTCAGAAAGATAAATTCCCGCTTTATCTGACCAGCCTTGACTCAACGCGTCTGGATGATGCCGCAGCGCTGCATTATCACGCCGCTTATGAAGATCAGGCACGCCTCGGATTTGCTGTTGCACATGTGCTGGATAACAAAGCCCCTGCGGTGCCTTATGCCGACAATAACCTGATGAAAATGGCACAACAAATTGCCAAGGGATTATCGGAAGCAAAACGCCCACTCATCATTACGGGAACCACCAGCGAAACACCAGCCATGCTGGATGCCGCAGCCAATATCATCACCGCGCTGAAACGAAACCATCCGGATGTGGCGCTCGCACTGGTCGCCGCTGAGGTGAACAGTGTAGGTAGCGCACTGATCGGTGGGAAAACGCTGGATGCAATGCTCTCTTCTCTGGAAGCAGGAAACTATGACACGCTGATTGTTGTGGAAAATGACCTGTTCCGCCGCGCATCCCCTTCCAGAGTCAAAGTAGCTCTGAGCAAGGTTCAAAATCTAATCGTGCTGGATCACCAGCAAACACCATTGGTTGAACTGGCTGACTGGATGCTACCAGCTGCAAGCTTTGCCGAAGCAGATGGTACGGTCGTCAACAATGAAGGTCGAGCACAGCGCTTCTTCCAAGTGTTTGATCCAGGCTTCTATGACAATACCCGCACCGTCAAAGAAAGCTGGCAATGGCTGCATGTACTCTCCAGCGAACTACAACATCGTCGACAGGACTGGGGCGATCTCGACGAAATCGTGACCCGCTGTGCCCGTACCTTCCCGATGTTACGTGGCATTGTGGATGCAGCGCCGAATTCGAAATTCCGCGTCAAAGGCATGAAAGTCGCGCGTTCTCCGCACCGTTACAGTGGCCGTACAGCAATGCGGGCCAATATTGATGTCAGCGAACCCCAAGTTCCGCAAGACAGCGATAGCCCATTTGCATTCTCAATGGAAGGTTACATTGGTACCCGCGAAACTTTCCAGCAGGTTCCGTTTGCCTGGGCACCCGGCTGGAACTCACCTTCCGCGTGGAACAAATTCCAGGATGAAGTGGGTGGTCACCTGCGAGCAGGCGATCCGGGAACACATCTGTTCGACAGTGCAAGAGCCGGACTGGAAGGTTACAACGCGTCGATCCCGCAACCGTATGAAGCAAGCGATACAAGCTTTAATGTCGTGGCGTACTGGCGGTTATTCGGTACTGATGAACTGACACAACGCTCACCAGTGATGCAGCAACGCATGTCAGAGGCAGCTGTCTATCTAAGTGAAGATGATGCAGCACGTCTGAAATTACAGGATGGTCAGACGGTCAGTTTTGAATGGGATCAACAACAGATCACCTTGCCAATGAAAATTAGTCATCACTTGGCGAATGGTCTGATTGGGCTGCCCCTTGGTTTACCAGAACTGCCACCAGCGATGCTGCAAGCAACCATCACGCAAGTGCAGGAGGTCGGTGTATGACGCTTTCCCCCGAAATCATCGATCTCATCATCTCGACACTCAAAGCAC
>QKFI01000141.1 GCA_003251455.1 Tolumonas sp. | reverse complement strand
GGGAATTATCTGGCGGGTAATCCGACCCGGGGTGATGAACCTTACCATGACTATGAAGGCCTTTGCCTTGAGGCTGAATTGTTACCGGATAGTCCGAATCGTCCAGAGCTCGGTGATCCATGGTTGCAGCCGGGACAAACCTATCATCACGTCACACGTTACGCTTTCAAAGCACTATAAAACAAAAGCCGGTCGATCTTCGCCGGCTTTTCTTCTTCCTCTCATTGCATTCAGCTAAAATAAACACTTCTATTTGTGTAAACCGGAGCTGTCATGCATCACCCTGATTCTGAAGTCATACTCACCATTGAAACACTCACAGAAAAAGGGGATGGTCTGGCGTTATGGCAAGGGAAAAAAGTGTTCATCCCTGGGGCGTTGCCGAATGAACAAGTCAAAGTCAGGTTATACGGTGTCAAACCTGCTTACGCGCAGGGTGAACTCATTGACATTATTCAACCTTCATCTGATCGAACTATTTCTCATTGTGACTATACGGAATGTGGTGGGTGCCAGTTGCCGCATCTTCAATATGCCGCACAATTGCAATTGAAGCAGCACTTGGTGAAAGCTGCTTTGGAAAAACATCAGATTCAAGCCAATGTAAATGCTTGTGCGGGTATGAGCACGCCGCTGCAGTTTCGCAATAAAGCCGTTTATGCTGTTCGAACAATCAATCAAAAAGCAGTGATTGGTTTTTATAAAAAGAACAGTCATGACATCGTTGATATCGACATTTGCCCTGTCCAACATACGGATACGACTGACATCATCCGCATTATCCGTCATTGGATGAATACCTATCAGATCCCTGGCTATGACGAACAGCAGCATTCGGGCTGGTTGCGATACGTGATGATTCGTCATGGATTCTCAACTGATGAATGTATGGTTGTGTTCGTTACTTTGGACGACTCATTTCCATATCAGGCAGAATTAATTGCGGAGTTAAATGCGTTACCACAAATAAAAAGCGTCGTTCAGAACATTAATCCTGACCGAGTGAATCGCATTTTAGGTGAAGAACAGCGCGTGATTGATGGCAGCGATGTGATCCAGGATGATTTGCATCAACTTCGGTTTGGTATCTCTGCGCATTCGTTCTATCAGGTGAATCCTGCACAAACAGATGTACTCTATTCAACGGCTCTGGAATATGCAGCGCTGACCGGACAGGAAACGGTTTTCGATATTTACTGTGGTATTGGCACTATTTCACTGTATTTGGCCAAAAAAGCAAAACACGTCATTGGAATAGAAGTCGTGCCGCAGGCAATTGAGGATGCTCGACAAAATGCAGCCGTGAATCAACTTGAGAACGCAACGTTCTATGTTGGAAAGGCTGAAGAAGTCGTTCCTGAATTATATGGTCAAGGAATTACCGCCGATGTCGCAGTGATCGATCCGCCAAGAAAGGGATGTGATAAACGTGTTTTGGAGACACTTTTATCAATGAAACCAACTCGTATTGTCTATGTTTCCTGTGATCCGCATTCATTAGCCCGAGATCTGCGAGTTTTACTTTCCGAGTATCGCTTAACAGAAGTTCAGCCTGTCGATATGTTCCCGCATTCGATGCATGTTGAGACTGTGGTCAAACTAGAACGACTCTAGAAATAAAAACAGCGCGTATGCGCTGTTTTTGATCTGTCATTTCAGCTGTTATTGGTCTGATTGTTTGGTCAGATCTCGGGCTGCCCGCAGATGTTCTTTTTTATCAAGCAAGGCAATTGATTTACTGAACGCGCAATTCCATCTCAACTCGCTGCGCTGGTGTGGTGTAATAAGCTATATCCACATTATGGCGAAAATATTGAGCAGGGAAGAATGACATCAAACGTTTCTGCATTGGAGCTAATCGCTGAATGATACACATAACAAAAAAGCACATAACTTTATAGCTATGTGCTTTTTTGAGAAATTTTGGTGCGAAAGGAGGGACTCGAACCCTCACATCCTAAGGACACTAACACCTGAAGCTAGCGCGTCTACCAATTCCGCCACCTTCGCACTGATTGTCTCTGACGTATTTTGAATATGCTGTCAGCCGCATATTTAATTTTGGTGCGAGAGGAGGGACTCGAACCCTCACACCCTGGGGGCACTAACACCTGAAGCTAGCGCGTCTACCAATTCCGCCACCCTCGCACGGGTGTGCGAAAGGAGGGACTCGAACCCTCACACCCTAGGGGCACTAACACCTGAAGCTAGCGCGTCTACCAATTCCGCCACCTTCGCATCTGGCCGGCATTCTACCGGTTCTTGATTTTGCGTCAACCTCTGAATAAAAGAAAAACAACACAAACCAGACTGTTTGTGTTGTTTTTCACCAGAACGTTACCAACCAAGTGCTTTTTTATACATTGCTTCATAGTCATGAACGGAATCAGACCATAAGTAACGTGTATGCATCGCTGTTTGCTGCATACGTAAAAACTCTGGTTGATCCTGTACATATAAGAGCAACGCGCGTCTCAGAATATTCAATAAATCATGAGGTTCCGGATCATAGAAAACAAATCCAGTCGCTTCAGCCTGATTCGAATCATAATCTGTGACAGTATCTTTTAATCCACCGACCGCACGAACAATTGGCAGTGTTCCATAAGCCAGACTATACATCTGGTTCAATCCACATGGCTCAAACTGAGAAGGCATCATAAAGAAATCACTTCCCGCTTCGACAAGGTGGGCCAGTTCGTTACTGTAAGTGTTAAAAAATACCAGCTTTTGAGGAAATTGCTGAGCCAACGTCTCCAGTCTGTGAGCCAACATCGGGTCGCCAGAACCAACAATAACGACCTGAACATGATGCACAAGAAACTGAGATAAAATCGGCAGTAAATAATGAATGCCTTTCTGCTCTGTTAAGCGACACACCATACCAAAAACAGGCAAATCACAAACCGGAAAACCTGCTCTTTGCTGGAGTGTTTGCTTGCAGATAGCTTTACCTGACAAGTCGTCAACATTGTAGGTCACCGGAAGGAAGTGGTCAGTGGCTGGATCCCAATCATTGTAATCACAACCATTGATGATCCCACAGAGATCGTCATGACGCTCCTGGAAATATTTAGCCATCCCGTGACCACCTAAATAACTGGTCAGTTCTACTGCGTAGGTTGGGCTAACCGCATTGATCTTATCCGCATACAGGACACCACATTTAAGAAAGTTAACGTGATACGGCCCCTGATAGATGGCATCATTATGTGCGTTACGAATTTCTGGTAGTGCCCATAACTGGGCTCGATCACAAACCTCCTGAAAGGCGCCATTGTGAATGGTAATGACACTTTTGGTGTTCTCATAAAACTCGCTTTCACTGAAGCGGGTTTTTAATAGCATGGGAACGAGTGCCGTGTGCCAGTCATTACAATGGACGATGTCTGGCTTGAACCAGAGTTTTTCTGCTGCATGCAAAGCGACAGCAGAGAAAAACGCAAAACGCTCTCCGTTATCTGGATAGGCACTATTATTTTCACCATACAACGCAGGTCTTTCAAAATAGTGTTTATTTTCTACCAGATAAACGGGGATGCCATCCAAATCTAATTGTCGAATCTCATACGGAATATCAACATATTGCGATTCAGTTTCTAAAATGCCATGAGCAATGATTGATCCATCTTTACGCTGGGATATTGAACTATAACCCGGGATAAAAATTCTTACATCATGACCGGCCCGTTTCAATTCGAGAGGCAGGGCCTTGGCAACATCTGCCAAGCCTCCTGTCTTAACGAAGCCTTCAACTTCGGATGCAATAAAAAGTATATTCATTAATTAGAAACCGACTCTTGCCCCTTTAGGGATAACAACAATACCGCTTTCTGAAACAGTGAAGCGCTGGCGATCATAAGCCAGGTTTTCGCCAATCACAGTACCTGGGGCGATTTCAACGTGTTTATCAATAATAGCACGGCTGATTTTGCAGCCTTCACCAACTTTCGTATCACCTAGCAGGATTGATTCACTGATTTCAGTACCTGAAGCAATGTTACTACGGAAACCTAAGATACTCCGGCTGATCTTACTACCCTGAATGTAACAACCGCCAGAAATCAGTGATTGAGATACGTTTGTTTTATGGGATGCAGTATCAACAAATGTTGCTGGTGGCAAAGGTGGATAATAGGTATGTAAAGGCCATTTTCTGTTATACAGAGAAAATTCTGGATTATCACTTACCAGATCCATGTGCGTTTGCCAGTAAGAATCGATGGTACCAACATCACGCCAGTAGACACCCTTTTCACCTTCAATCTGGTTGATACTGAAATCATAAACGTACACTGGTGCATGAGGGTACAAGCCAGGAATAATGTCTCGACCAAAGTCATGGCTTGAATCTTCTTTTTCGGCATCTGAGGTAAGTTCTGAAAGTAGGGTTCCTGTTTCGAAAATATAGTTACCCATGGATGCCAGAGCAAAATCAGGATCACCAGGAATTGATTTTGGATTTTTAGGTTTTTCTTCAAAACCAATCATTCGACCATTTTCATCAACTTCAATGACACCAAAAGCGGATGCTTCAGCAATCGGAACACGTATTGCTGCAACAGTCAGTACCGCATTCTTTTCTTTATGGAAGTCGAGCATTTGGCGAACATCCATTTTATAGATATGGTCGCTACCGAAAATGCATACATGTTCAGGGCTGCTTAATTCGATAAAACCAATATTTTGGTAGATCGCATCTGCGGTTCCGTCATACCAACGTTTTCCCATGCGCATTTGCGCAGGGATCGGATCAATGAAGCGTCCACTGATACCTGTCAGGTTCCAGCCTTTTTTAAGATGAAGATAAAGAGATTGAGACTTAAATTGCGTCAATACATAAATACGCAACATGTCTGAGTTTACAAAATTGTTTAGTACGAAATCGACTAATCGATAACTTCCGCCAAAAGGTACTGACGGTTTACTACGTGAAACCGTTAGTGGTTGTAGCCGGGTACCTTCACCACCAGCCAGAATCATCGCTAAAACACCAGACATAAATGTCTCCTATTGTAATCTTGCTATTTCAAAACACTTTTTTTAAATAAAAAAATGGAATATTTATCTGCACATTTTACGGTATGAATGATTTATCGCTGAATGTAACAATCAAAAATCTGGATGATAACGAATATAGTTTAGATGGTTATTGATTGAATGCCTGCAGCATAGTTCCAGAATTGCGATATCAGCTAAAAGAAAAGATGCGTGAAATGTGATGACAAAGAACAGAGACAGAAAATCTGTCTCCATTTAATCTATCAGATCTAATAGGTAATTGTTAATCCCATTAGCTTATTTGGCGCGAATTATTTTAAATCTCTGGTTTTGATTTACTAGTGAGACATGTTTAAATTTTTCTTCCAGAATTGGTTCATAACGTAAAAATTTATTTGCAACGATATATAATTGACCATTTGGATATAAATATTGTGACGCATCTCTAAGAAATGCCTCAGTCGCTGAATAATGTGTTTTCAAACCAGCGTGAAAGGGTGGATTAGAGATAATAAAATCAAATTTCCCTGTAACATGCGAGAACATATCTGAAGCAAAGATTTTTGCTTCAAGATGATTTTCTTGGATCGTTTTTTCTGCGGAGCGAACTGCCAGCAGGCTTACATCCGCCATTGACAGGATAATGTCTGGATATTGAGTTTTCAGATAGGTGCCTATTACGCCAGCACCACACCCCATATCCAATACGCTTCCATGTAGCGGTGGTAAGCTATCAAGTAATAATGAAGTACCCTCATCTAACTCTGATGCACTAAATACGCCTGGCAGTGCAAATATATTTAACTTGTTATCACTATTTAAGATTTGAATTGGGTAATTGGTATAACAAGAGTCTAAATTAAACTGACCTGTGTTTGATTTTTCATCTAATTGTGCTGCATACATTGTACAATGTCGGGCACTATCATATTTTATAACGTTGTTAGTGAATGGATTCAGTAAGTTGGGTGTTGAATTAATACCACCTTTATTTTCACCGACCAAATATATAGTTGCAACAGAGCTTAATAATGGAATAAGGGCTTTAATCCAGAATAATGTTTCTTGCTTTGCTTTGGATACAAAAATTAAAGCAGCATCATAAAGTTGATTATTGTTTTCATCTTGATAATTAAAGACAATTTTCGCACCAGCATCGTTCATCATCTGTAATTGATTATAAACAGTCGTGTCTGTTGTGAAGATGGTATTTGATGGTTCTTGTTGCAGAAAATCAAGGTT
>QKFI01000318.1 GCA_003251455.1 Tolumonas sp. | reverse complement strand
GCATTTGCTTTGCTCATTAGCGGTATTACTGCATTACACGTTTATCATGCGAGCCGAGAGTTACTCAAAAATGCTGCGCAGGAACGTTTATTAACAACCACTCAGGTGCTTGGACGACGCATTGTGAATGTCATGAATGCTGCCGTGCAGGATGCGCGTCGTTTAGCAGATTCACCAGATGCCATTGCCGTTTTACAAGCGCCTGACTCCTCAGCGACAAAAACCAAGATTGATGAGCTGGTTGCCCAGTTTACGTCTCAACTCCGTTTCAACCCAGAGTATTATCAGATCCGGCTCATCAGCGCATCAGACCATGGTTTGGAACGGGTGCGGGTCGACAGAGAAAACGATCATCAGTTTATTCGCATCGAAGGCGATGATTTACAAGAAAAAGGGGTTTACCCCTATGTATTTGAAGCATTAAAACTTCATCGGGGCGGGGTCTATAGCTCTCCGATGTTGATCAATCATGAACTTGGTGCGCATGCCGGAACAGAAATGCCATCTTTGCGGATATCGGTTCCGATATTTGTAGAACACGATGATAATCCTGCGGGTTTGATTGTGATAAATCTGAGTATGAACGGCATCTTTTCGTTGCTCGGAGAGGATTTACCCAAAGATCATGAACTCTACATTGCAAACCACCAAGGTGAGTTTATTGTGCATCCTGATCCATCGATGGCATTTGCTTTCGATCGTGGTCGTAGTGCGCGGGTTCAGGAGCAATTTCCCGAAACAGCAGATTTATATGATGGAATATCGAAGAACTTTGTTTTTGCCAAAGAAAGTTCACTCGATGGGCATGTTCGTCCTGTTGCTGCTGCTTTTATTCGTGTGAATGGAGGCGATATCGAAAAATCTCATTTTTTCGTGCTGGGATTGGCACAATCGCTTGATGTTGTGTTGGCGAGTTCACATACGCTGACTACTTCAACGATTCCAGTCATTCTTGGGTTTGGGTGTCTGGCGGTCGTGCTTGCTATCTGGTTGGCTCGGGCATTTACGCGCCCCTTGCGACACATTGCAAACGAAGTCAGACATTTCTCAGAACATTCAGAGGTAAGTACTCGGTTGCCTGTCGAACGAACAGATGAGGTTGGGATCCTGGCGAGAGGACTTGCAGCCATGCAACTGGATATCAAAGAAAAGCTGGATGAATTGGATCGTCAGCGTGCTGAGTTACATTATCAGGCTCACCATGACTCTTTAACCGAGCTGCCAAACCGCTTAATGCTAAAAGAGCGATTCGAACAAATGTTGTTTCAGTCCCTCAGAACCGGTTCTATTGTGGCTGTATTTTTCGTGGATCTGGATAAGTTTAAAATGATCAACGATCTTTATGGCCATGAAGCTGGTGATACCGTACTCAAAGAGACCGCAAAAAGGCTACGGAGTATGGTTCGAAAAGAGGACACGATTGTTCGAATGGGCGGGGATGAATTTATTATCTTAATGGAAGATTTCAGTGATAAAAACTATCTGAAAAATATCAGTAATAAATTGACTGAAGTCGTATCCAGGCCAATTCAATGGGGATCCGAAACGCTGTATATTTGTGCCAGTATCGGTATCGCATGTGCACCTATTGATGGAGACAACATCGATAAATTGGCATCATGTGCTGATGCGAGAATGTACGCAGCAAAAGCTGCTGGCGGAGCCAAAGTCATTCATACCTCAGAAGCTGATTTATGATCCTTTTGGATCGTTATTAATTTCTCGTTTTTCTTATTTCCAAGCGTTTTGGCGCGAATAACTGAAATTGTGTCAAATGATAAAATAAAAAGAGTGGGAAGGATCACCACTCTTTTTGTCTAATCAAACATCTACCAATATTTAGAGCGTCTTTGCCAAGCGGCTTGGTGTTTGTGATTCTTTGACGGTGCGTTTCACGGCTTCACCTAACTGCCAGACGGCCATTGAGTAATGGACGCTGTGGTTATAGCGGGTGATGGTGTAGAAATTCGATAACCCGTACCAATATTCATATCCGGTACCAACATCCAGACGTATAACACTGGCTTCGACATGACGTCCCAGACTTTGAGTTGGTTTCAGGCCGGTTGCCATGACAGTTTGAACCGGATATTTGTTTTCAAAGCCATATTTGAAACCAGGTGCTTGGCCGATACCTCGGATGGCAATGTTGTCACCGGGTGTCCAGCCATGTGCCCGGAAATAATGAGCGACACTGCCGATCGCATCTTCCGGATCCCATAAATTGATATGGCCGTCGTGATTAAAATCGACCGCAAAGGATTTATAAGAGGATGGCATGAACTGGCAATAGCCCATTGCCCCAGCGAAAGAACCGCGGAGTTCATGTGCATCAACGTGTTCATCGCGCGCCATCAATAAAAAGGTTTCCAGCTCTTTTGAGAAATAATCAGCACGACGCGGGTAATCGAAAGCGAGGGTTGCCAGTGCATCCAGTAATCGGGTTTTTCCGGTCACGCGCCCCCAACGGGTTTCAACACCGATAATTCCAACAATAATTTCCGGTGGGACACCATATTGGCGATACGCCCGATCAAGGGTATCCGCATGCTCTTGCCAGAAAGCAACGCCATTCTGAATGTTGTCTGGCGTAAGGAACTGGCTTCGGTAGCGCAGCCAGGCACCATTTGGCCCGACAGGGCCTTGTGGCCGAGACGGTGCTTGTCTATCCATCAGGCGAAGCACGGAGTCTAATCGTTTCGCATGACCAAGCCAGTATTCCAACTGATTTCGATCATAATTATGTTTAGAGACCATATAGTCAATAAAACGGTGCGCATTGATGTTATTACCAAAATCACCCGTTGCCAGAGATGATGTTTCGTCTGGAATATAGGGTTGCGGGATCCGCTGTGCAGTTTGAACGGTGTTTGCGGCCTGCATCGGTTGTGTTTCTGCATTTGTCTGATTTGCATCGTTTGAATGACTACATGCAGATAGCAGGACAACCAGAGAGAGTGATGAAAAAAGAATGCGCATAAGTGATGAAGTTCTCCGGTTTGGTTTCAGTAATACATGATTCCGGTGTTTGAATGCTCTGCGTTGGAACCGGAGCGAACTTTACCGCTGAACGGAACACAAAGGAATATCCGAAAAATAACTCTTCGCATAAAAGTTGTCAGTAACGACACGAGGGAATGATAATGTTTTTATTGAGTCAGCGCTAAAATAATGAGCTGACTCGGCACAAGGAGTGTGTTGCATGATGCAAATGCGTTGGGAAGGAGACTGGAAAAACCTTTTCATTATCACCCTCGTGGCGTGGGGATTGATGCTGCCAGCCTGGATTTCACCCTATCTCCAGGCACATGATTTTGTGTATCACGTGATCTTCAGTCATCATTTTACGAACCAGTTTTTGATGGGGGAGCTCTATCCGCGCTGGCTTTATGCCATGAATGACGGGTTTGGCAGTCCTGCCTTTTTCTATTACGCCCCACTTCCTTATTATTTCACTACATTTTTGACCTGGCTGTTTCATTTGCAGAGCGCGGCTCCGTATCCCGTGATCTTGTGTGCTTCAATAGTGTTATGGCTGTCCGGCGTGACGGGATATTACTGGGTTGCCCGCTTTACGACGCGTAGTGCGGCATTGTTGCTGGGTATCTTGTATATGATCCTGCCATATCATCTGGTGGTAGATGGATATATTCGGTTTGCATTTGCAGAATTTTGGTCATTTGTCTGGATGCCGTTGATTTTATCGTTCAGTTACGATGTCTGCCGTAAGCAGTTTGAGCGCACGATTCCATTCGCACTCAGTATCGCTGCGTTGTTGCTGACTCATTTACCAACCTCCATTCTGTTTTTGCCCCTATTGGTTTGTATGCCTTGGGTTTTTGCAAAGAGAAAGCAACAAATCAAAGTCTGTTTCTGGCATGGTGTTGCTGGACTGTTGGCCGTCGGATTCGCGGCTGTTTACTGGTATCCCGCCCGAACACTGCAACTGTATGTGTCGATGTACAGTATGTTTCAAGGCATGTTTTTTTACCGAAATAACTTTCTGATTTCTGGGCCTGCTTATGGTCACAGCATCTTATTCTGGCGATTCCTCACGTTTGTGACCGTTTTTACGATGGCGTTGGTAGCGAC
>QKFI01000253.1 GCA_003251455.1 Tolumonas sp. | reverse complement strand
ATTGTGATTGGTGAGGTTGCTGCATTGGCTGATTCATTAAGTTGGTTTAGCGGTAAGACCGCAACCGGAAAAGAACATTTAATCAACCTTGCCTGACAGGTTGGTAAGGTCGAAAGGAGTAGTAAGCAAATGCAACTGGATAAAGCACGATTAACCCACTTAAAACAGTTGGAAGCGGAAAGTATCCATATTATCCGTGAAGTGGCCGCCGAGTTTCAGAATCCGGTGATGCTCTACTCTATTGGTAAAGATTCATCCGTGATGCTGCATCTGGCGCGGAAAGCTTTTTTCCCTGGCAATCTGCCGTTCCCACTGCTGCATGTAGATACCACCTGGAAATTCAAGGAAATGTACAAGTTCCGTGATGAAACCGTGAAGAAATACGGTATGGAATTACTGGTACATATCAATCCGGATGGTGTTGCGATGAACCTGAATCCTTTCGACCACGGTAGTTCAAAACATACCGATATCTGGAAAACTGAAGGTCTGAAACAGGCGCTGAACAAATATGGTTTCGATGCGGCATTTGGTGGTGCGCGTCGTGACGAAGAGAAATCACGTGCGAAAGAACGTGTGTACTCTTTCCGTGACAAAAACCACGCATGGGACCCGAAAAACCAGCGCCCTGAATTATGGCGTTTATACAATGGTCAGGTGAACAAAGGTGAAAGCATTCGCGTGTTCCCATTGTCTAACTGGACCGAACTGGATATCTGGCAATACATCTATCTGGAACAGATTGAAATCGTCCCATTGTACTTTGCTGCAAAACGTCCGGTTGTTGAGCGTGATGGCGTGAAAATCATGGTAGACGATGAACGTATGCCACTGGAACCGGGCGAAGTACCAAAAATGGAATCTGTCCGTTTCCGCACCCTGGGATGTTATCCGCTGACCGGTGCTGTTGAATCAGAAGCATCAACGTTGACTGAAATCATCGAAGAAATGCTGGTCTCAACCACTAGTGAGCGTCAGGGCCGTCTCATCGACAGCGATCAGGCTGGTTCGATGGAGCTGAAAAAACGTCAGGGTTATTTCTAAGGATTAAGGAACACACAGAATGAACAGCGTTATTGCAGAAGAAATTAAAAAAGAAGGTATCGAAGCATATCTGCAAAATCAGCAGCACAAGAGCCTGTTGCGTTTCTTAACCTGCGGAAGTGTAGATGATGGCAAAAGTACTCTGATTGGTCGTCTGTTGCATGACTCTCGTCAGGTCTATGAAGATCACCTGAATACCCTAAAATCAGATAGCCAGAAGATTGGTACAACCGGTGATAAACTGGACTTTGCACTGCTGGTGGATGGTCTGCAAGCGGAGCGTGAGCAAGGCATTACCATTGACGTTGCGTATCGTTATTTCTCAACGTCAAAACGTAAATTCATCATTGCGGATACCCCGGGCCATGAACAATACACCCGTAACATGGCGACTGGCGCATCCACTTGTGATTTAGCAATCATCCTGATTGATGCGCGTAAAGGTGTTCTCGAACAGACTCGTCGTCATAGCTTTATTGCAAGCTTATTGGGTATTCGTCAGTTCATCGTTGCCGTTAACAAAATGGACCTGATGGGTTTTGATGAAACGGTTTACCGCAACATCGAAAGCGAATATCTCGAGTTCTCGAAAGGTCTGGCAAAAATCGATATCAAAGTGGTGCCGATTTCTGCGCTGGATGGCGACAACCTGGTGACCAAGAGTGACAATACACCTTGGTATGATGGCGAGCCGCTGCTGACGATGTTAGAAAATGCTGAAGTAGGTCGTCATGATGCCGATCTGGCGTTCCGTATGCCGGTTCAGTTAGTGTCGCGTCCGAATCTGGATTTCCGTGGTTACATGGGGACGATTGCTGCCGGTGTGGTGAAACCGGGTGATACCGTGAAAGTGTTGCCGTCAGGTAAAGAAAGCAAAATAAAACGTATCGTGACTTTTGACGGTGATCTTGATTACGCATTACCGGGCGAAGCCGTCACGATCACGCTGGAAGACGAAATTGATATCAGCCGCGGTGATTTGCTGGTTGCTCCGGATGCAGAAACCAAAGTTGCGCAGCGCGTGTTGGCAAATGTGGTGTGGATGACCGAAGAGCCATTACAACCACACCGTCAGTACGATATCAAACTGGCAACTCGGAAGACGCGTGGTCATGTCGATGCGATCCGTTATCGTACCGATGTGAACACCTTAGAAAAACATGAAGCGACAGAGTTGAAGCTGAATGAAATCGGTCTGTTGGAATTATCTCTGACGAACCGTGTCGGGGTTGATCCTTACGCGGATGTACATGATACCGGTAGCTTTATCATCATTGACCGTATTACCAATGTAACCATTGGCGCGGGGATGGTAGTCGATGCGTTAGATTCTATCGTAGTTGGTGAGAAAAAAGAGTTCAGTGAATTTGAACTGGAATTCAATGCGTTAGTACGCAAACATTTCCCTCACTGGCAGGCACTGGATATCAGTAAGCTGTAATTTTCCTAGAGGTAACCAAATGGTTACCTCTTCGATTTTTGGGTATTGGAAACTTGTTGGGCAAGGGATGTCGTTTTGAAGGCTCTCCGCGTCATGGATGACGCGGTGAAGCCCCCATGGATTGGTTCACGGCGTGCCGGAAAAATGACATTCCTTGTCCGAAGTCTGATGACCAACATACCTCTATGAGATAGGTTCAGAAAAATGCATAAAGATATTGTCTGGCACGAACATGCAATAGATAAAGCAGCTCGTGCGGAACAAAACGGCCATAAAGCCTTTCTGCTATGGTTCACGGGTTTATCTGGCTCAGGTAAATCAACCGTTGCAGGTGCGCTGGAGCAGGAACTCTTCAAACGGGGAGTTCATACCTATTTGATAATGTCCGTCATGGACTCTGTAAAGGATTAGGCTTTTCAGCTGAAGATCGTCAGGAAAATTTACGTCGGGTTGGCGAAGCAGCAAAACTGATGGTGGATGCTGGTCTGGTTGTGCTGGCTGCATTTGTCTCACCGTATCGAGCCGATCGTGATGCGATTCGAGCGTTGTTCAACGAAGGCGAATTTGTTGAGGTGTTTGTTGATACACCGTTGGCTGAATGCGAAGAGCGTGATCCGAAAGGGCTGTATAAAAAAGCCAGAGCAGGGGAGATCAAAAACTTTACTGGTATTGATGATCCATATGAAGCGCCACTCTCTCCAGAGGTGCGAATTGAGAACTATGGACGACCGGTTTCAGACGTTGTGAGCGAGCTTTTTGCGCAGTTACAGGGGAAACAACTGCTACCGAAGTCGTTTCAAGTATAAATGCGGGTATCTGTGAATTAGATCTTCGTTTTTATATAAACGTATAAAATGTAAGGATAGAGTTGTTAATTTTGTTATGCTATTGTTAATAACAAGCGCAGACGAACACGTCTGACCGGATATAGCATAATGAAGAAAGACAATAAAATGCCAAGAACGAAGCTGTTCGTTTTGCTGCTGGTATACATTGCATTGATTCTCGGATTAGCGTTTTTTTTGTATTCCTAAAGCGGCTGCAAATACGATCCTGATTTTAGATAAAACAAAGCCATGCAATTGCATGGCTTTGTCATTGCAGACGAAATAATTTCAGTAGAAATTATTTGTTTGCTTCCTGATAACGAGCAACAGAGGCTTCGATTTCAGCGATCGCTTCAGCTTTGTCGCCCCAGCCTTCAACTTTCACCCATTTACCAGCTTCCAGCTCTTTATAGCGCTCGAAGAAGTGTTTGATCTGGCCTTTCAGTAATTCAGGCAGTTCATGAACGTCAGTGATATGTTCGTACAGTTTTGTCAGTTTGCTGTGTGGAACAGCAACCAGTTTTGCATCCTGACCTGATTCATCAGTCATTTTCAGAACGCCAACAGGACGGCAACGAATCACTGAACCTGGTTGTAATGGGTAAGGTGTTGGAACCAGTACGTCTACAGGATCACCATCCAGAGACAGTGTGCTGTTGATGTAGCCGTAGTTGCATGGGTAGAACATTGGCGTTGCCATGAAGCGGTCTACGAACAGTGCGCCAGATTCTTTATCAATTTCATATTTGATAGGATCAGCGTTCTGAGGAATTTCGATAACAACGTAGATATCTTCTGGCATTTCTTTACCAGCAGGAACCAGACTCAGGCTCATGGTATTTCCCTTATAAAAAAATAATGAGTTTCGGGGTGCTATTATAGCGAGGCAGAGATAAATCGCTACCAAACCCGACACGACAAGCATGGTAGAATTGATTCGCCTCTATTAGAATCATCACTTTACCGTTTCTATCTTCTGGTATTCCTGTATGCATATTCATATTCTCGGCATTTGCGGCACCTTTATGGGTGGCATTGCTGTTCTGGCGAAGCAGTTGGGCCATAAAGTGACTGGCTCCGATCTCAATGTTTATCCTCCGATGAGTACTCAGTTGGAGGAGCAGGGGATCGAAT
Organism: Tolumonas sp.; assembly: GCA_003251455.1. Classification (GTDB taxonomy): domain Bacteria; phylum Pseudomonadota; class Gammaproteobacteria; order Enterobacterales; family Aeromonadaceae; genus Tolumonas. The sequence continues at coordinate 2,512 of QKFI01000253.1, read as the reverse complement.
TGATTCAGGGTTATGATCCAAGCCAGCTGGATCCTGCGCCGGACATGGTCGTGATCGGGAATGCGATGTCTCGCGGCAATCCTTGTGTGGAATATGTGTTAAACCGGAATCTGCCTTATACCTCTGGTCCTGAATGGCTGCGTGATAATGTTTTACATGAGCGTTGGGTGATTGGCGTTGCTGGAACTCATGGGAAAACGACAACTTCCAGCATGGTCGCGTGGATTCTTGAATTTGCCGGTCTGGAGCCAGGCTTTCTGATTGGCGGTGTGCCGGGCAATTTCCCGTTTTCAGCAAGACTTGGTAAATCACCGTTCTTTGTCATTGAAGCGGATGAATATGACTGTGCCTTCTTTGATAAGCGCTCCAAGTTTGTACACTACCGTCCGCGTACCCTGATTATGAATAATCTGGAATTTGATCATGCGGATATCTTCCCTGATCTGGCTGCAATTCAACGCCAGTTCCATCATTTAGTCAGAACTGTACCGGGAAATGGTCGCATTCTGATGCCGGCTCATGATGCGGCTTTAACCGAAGTACAGGCCATGGGGTGCTGGACCGATGTGGAATATGTTGAAGGTGAAAATGCAAACTGGCAGGCACGGCTACTGAAAGACGATGGTTCGGCCTTCGATGTGTTACTGAATGGCGAAGTTCAGGGTTCAATTCACTGGTCTGGCTTAGGTCGTCACAGTGTGCACAATGCATTGATGGCATTAGCGGCAGCTCGTCATGCTGGTGTTCGTGTTGAAGATGGCATTGATGCAATGAATCAGTTCGTTATGCCAAAACGTCGAATGGAATTACGTGGCATCGTGGATGGTATTTCTGTTTATGATGACTTTGCGCATCATCCAACTGCAATTGCAACGACCATTGCAGGGCTTCGTGCAAAAGTTGGTTCCGCTCGAATTCTGGCGGTTCTTGAGCCTCGTTCCAATACGATGAAAATGGGTGTGCATCAGATGGAGTTAATTAAGAGCCTGATCCAGGCTGATCAGGCATATCTGTTTGCTCCCGCGACTCTGGGTTGGGATATCCATCAGTTAGCAACGAAAGCAGCCATTCCGACGATGGTTCAACACGATATCCCGCACTTGGTTGATCTGCTGGTTGCAGAAGCCAAGCAAGGTGATCATATTTTGGTGATGAGCAATGGTGGTTTTGACGGTATTCATCAAAAATTATTAGATAAACTGGCTGAAACCCATCTTCAGGAGTGATGATGAACCCTGCGATCACATTGGCGATAACCGGTGCATCTGGCGCGATCTATGGTGTTCGCCTGATGGAGGAGTTGCTCCGGGCACAATGTCCGGTGCATTTATTACTTTCATCGGCAGCTCAGGTGGTTATTGAAACTGAACTTGAACTGAGTTGGCCTGCGGAAGCGAAGGCATGCGAAGAATTCCTACATGCTTACTACCAATGTGATTCAGACATGTTACGCGTCTATGCCAAAAATGACTGGTTTTCACCCGTCGCATCCGGTTCGGCGGCACCGAAAAATATGGTGATTTGTCCCTGTTCCATGGGGACTCTCGCTGCCATCACGCATGGCATGTCAGATAATCTGATTGAACGTGCTGCGGATGTGATCCTGAAGGAACGGGGAAATTTGATTCTCGTTCCCCGCGAAACGCCATATTCTGCGATTCATCTTGAAAACATGCTCAAGCTCACGCAACTGGGCGCAACGATTCTACCAGCATCTCCCGGTTTCTATCACAAACCGAAAGCGATTGACGATCTGGTGAATTTCTTACTGGCTCGGATACTCGATCATCTGAATCTGCAACAATCATTGTCTCCACGTTGGGCAACTGAATCGGAGAAATAATCTAGCATTGCCTTAAATGGCATTACACTGCAGTGAACAGGTAAAAAATAGTGTTGCAGAAGTGCTGAACAAGAATATAGAAACGCGAACATTCAGTTCGCGTTTTTTCTTTATCTCAAACCTGATGGCGGTGCAACTTCAAAATATTGACCATCAGGTGTTCGACGGTAATAAATGCCATTTTGTACATAAAAACGTTCGCCATTGACATCAACCACGTTCATCACTGAACCCGTGTTGGCAATTGTGGTGGTGGTCGCGCCATTATTGATAATCGTGACATTACTGCTAGCGGGTGCTGCAACTTGCTCATATGCGCCACCATGCATACGATACCAAAGTTCATTCAATACGAAATAAGTGACGCCAGCTGCGATCACCGTTTTATATCCGGGAGGCATCACGTTATAACGTGCTGGGCCATGAAAATGTCGTGCTGGTTCATAATAGCGTGGTCTGTGAGGTTCCACGACGATCACTCTGCGATCATCACCATGGTGACGATATTCATGCCAGTCTCTACCGTGACCGTCAAAATCTCGAGCCTGAACCTGAGACAAAGGTACAAGCACAGTAACCACTAACCATGAAATCAGTCGACGGTATTTCATATTATTTCTCCAAATTGCCTTTTGGCATGGTTACCGTAAAGAAAAACTTTCGCAAATT
>QKFI01000111.1 GCA_003251455.1 Tolumonas sp. | reverse complement strand
GCCACCTGTGAAGGTGGCTCGATCAATATTGTGTTAATTTGGTGCAAATTTAACCAATCATCAGATAACAAATTTTTCCAGATGCCAAATCTGTCGGACATAATCCTCGATTGAACGGTCAGAATTGAATTTGCCCACTGATGCAGCATTTATGATCGCCATTTTGGCCCACACTGCTTTATCACGGTACAATTTATCCAAACGTTGATGGGCTGCATCGTATGCATCGAAGTCAGCTAATGCCAGATAGGTGTCCCCCCATTCCAGCAGTGCTTTCTTAATCGATTGCAGTTCGCCCGGATGTCCTGGAGTGAAGTAATCAGTATCCAGCCAGTCCAGCGCAGATTTAATTTCCGTGTTCGCGTAATAGTAGTCCCACGGGTTATAGCCTTTTGCTTTCAGCGCTTTTACTTCATCGACCGTTAATCCGAAGATGACACAATTGTCTTCACCAACTTCTTCGGCAATCTCGATGTTGGCACCATCAAGCGTACCAATGGTGATTGCACCATTCATCGCAAGTTTCATATTTCCGGTACCTGATGCTTCGTAACCGGCGGTAGAAATTTGCTCAGATACATCGGCTGCCGGGATCAGTTTTTCTGCGAGACTGACCCGATAGTTTGGCATAAAGACAACTTTCAACTTCCCTTTTACGCGAGGGTCATTGTTGATCCGTTCGCCAATCCGGTTGATTGCATAAATGATGTCTTTCGCAACCCGATAACCCGGGGCTGCTTTTGAACCGAAGATAAAGACTCTTGGATGCATGTCATAGTTTGAATCAAGCAATAAACGGCGATACAGCACTAAAATGTGCAGCAGGTTCATTTGTTGACGTTTATATTCATGCAGACGCTTGATCTGAATATCAAAGATGGCATCTGCACTGACATCAATACCGGTTTCCTGTTTGATAACTTTGACCAGCTTCTCTTTGTTGTGTTTCTTGATCGCCATGAAGCGTTCCTGAAACACTTTATCATCAGCTTTTTTCGTTAATTGCTTCAGAATATCCAAATCAAGCGGCCAGCCTGGTCCGACCGTTTCAGTAAAGAGATCGGCAAGCTCCTCATTGCATGAAAGTAACCAGCGGCGTGGTGTAACCCCGTTTGTGACATTGCAGAATTTATTCGGCCAGAGTTCATTAAATTCCGGGAACAAATCCTCTTTCACTAATTTTGAGTGAATTTCAGCAACGCCATTCACTTTATGAGACCCGATCACACAAAGGTTTGCCATGCGTACGCGGCGTGGATTGCCTTCATCAATAATTGATAACTTCCGTTTGATGTCGTTGTTATTTGGCCATTTTGCTTCAACTTGATCTTTCAGGAAGTGCGCATTGATCTCATAAATAATCTCCAGATGGCGCGGCAGTACGCGCTCGAAGAGATATACCGGCCAGGTTTCTAACGCTTCAGGCAACAGCGTATGGTTGGTATATGAGAATACTTTACTGCTGATGGCCCATGCTTCTTTCCATTCCAGTCCTTCTTCATCAATAAAGATGCGCATCAGTTCGGGAATTGCGATGGTAGGGTGAGTATCATTCAGTTGCACCGCAATCTGAGCAGCAAAAGCGGACAGATCGCTGTGATTACGTTTATAACGCCGCATGATGTCTTTTAATGAACAGGCGCAGAAGAAATACTGTTGAATCAGACGTAATTCTTTACCTGCTTCGGTTTCATCATTTGGATACAGAACTTTCGAGATCGTCTCTGCTTCAGCTTTTTCTTTCTGGGAGTCGACATAACCACCATGGTTAAAGACATCCCAATCAAAGAAGTTCGATGCACGGGACTCCCATAAACGCAAAATGTTCACCGTGTTTGCGCCAAAACCAACGATCGGAATATCCCATGGTACGCCTTTGATGACACGTCCCGGATGCCATACTTTTCTGATTTGGGCATCGTCGCCGAAGACGGTTTCCACATAACCATAAAGCGGTATTTCCTGGACAGACTCAGGACGGCAGATTTCCCATGGGTTGCCATATTCACGCCATGCATCCGGGCGTTCTACCTGATGGCCATCACGGATCTCCTGACGGAACAGACCGTGTTCATAATGAATGCCATAACCGACAGCCGGATAGCCCAGCGTTGCCAGTGAGTCGATAAAGCAGGCAGCAAGACGCCCTAAGCCTCCATTGCCTAAGGCCATATCCGGTTCGATTTCACATAAGTCTGCTAAATCCAAATCCAGGTCTTTCAGTGCGGCTTCACAGACTTTATAGAGACCCAGGTTATGGAGGTTGTTGGAGGTTAAACGACCCATCAAGAATTCTGCAGATAGGTAATGCACTGCACGCGTATCTTTTTGCAGATGCACTTCATGCGTATGCGCCAGGCGATCGTAAAGGAGATGATTTAACGTCGCACAGGTTGCCATCCACCAGGCTTGTTTACTGGCTTTTCTTTCACTAGTCCCTAATGTTGTACGTAAATGATGGACGATTTCTTGTCTCAGTTCGTTCTTGTCCAGTTCAAATATCGGTTTTTCTAAAGGGTTTACCATAGCAATTACCTCGTCACCATTTCATCCTGGCTGAAAAATGTGCAGCAGATCTACATTAGTCCATTTTTTTTATGCTGTAACGTATTTGTGTTAATAGATTGTCACGAACTTACAGCACAGTCTTTGGCTGAATCGTTTCTTTATATTGTCTTGTTATTCCTGTCACATAAGTGAATAGCATATAATTGTTACATTCATTCCGGATACACAAGCGAATACTTTTGACCAACGATTATTTTGCAGAACATGGCCTTCTGGCACATGCAATACCGGGTTTTGCGCCACGTCCAGCACAAAACCAAATGTCTGCTGCAGTAGCGCAGGCTATTCATGATGCAGGATGTCTGTTGGTCGAAGCCGGCACCGGAACCGGAAAAACGTTTGCCTATCTCGTGCCGGCGCTTGATAGTAAAAAGCGCGTGATCATCAGTACCGGGTCCAAAGCACTGCAGGATCAGCTATATGAACGTGACCTTCCGACCCTGTTGCTGGCTATGCAATATGACAAGCCAGTTGCCCAGCTGAAAGGGCGCTCCAACTATCTCTGTTTATATCGGATGGCATTGCTGGAACAGGAAATGAATTTTCTGGCGGCCGATGTTTTTGCTGATTTACCGAAAGTTCGCCAGTTTAAAACCCGTACCCTGACAGGGGATGTTGCAGATATTGCGGGTCTGCAGGAACAAGCACCGATCCTTCCTTTTATTACCAGCACCAATGACAATTGCTTAGGACGGGAATGCCCTGACTATGAAGATTGTTATCTGGTCAAGGCGCGGAAGAAAGCGATGGATGCACAGGTTGTGGTGATTAACCATCATCTCTTTTTCGCGGATATGTCCGTCAAAGACACTGGGTTCGGTGAGCTTCTGCCAGAGGCAGATGTCTATATTTTTGATGAAGCACATCAATTGCCTGATATTGCCAGTCAATATTTCGGTGAATCTATTTCTAGCCGGCAGCTTTCTGATACCGCCGATGAGTTACGTTTAGCTTACCGACTGGAAGCAAAAGACATGGCTCAGTTGGGCAAAGCTGCTGACCGACTAGTGCAAGATTGTCAGGCCATGCGCTTAGGGTTTGGCGTTGAGCCATCCCGGGGAAATTTAAGAGATGCGCTGGCGCAACCAACCATTCAGCGTGATTTGCAACGGTTAAAGGAATCAATCAAATTCTGTTATGACGTTTGTAAGCTGGCTTTAGGCCGAGGCGAACAAATTAATAGCTGTTTTGAGCGGTTAGCTGGGTTCCTGACAACGATCGATCATGTAACCGCCATCAATGAAACTGGTGCGGCATATTGGTTTGAGACAACGAAGCGACATTTCACACTGAACGTCACGCCGTTGTCTCAGGAAGTTATGCGGACTGGCTGTAGCTGGGTGTTTACTTCCGCGACCTTAACCGTGAGTGATTCTTTCGATTATTTTGCTGATCGAATGGGTATCAAAGACGCGGCGACTTGTTTGTTAGACAGCCCGTTTGATTACGAAAGTCAGTCATTGTTGTGTGTCCCTAGAAACTTACCAGATACCTCGGTCTATAACCGCGCAACACAACTTGCAGAACGATTATTACCCGTCATTGAGCAGGTCCCTGGTGGGTGTTTCTTCCTGTGTACCAGTTATCACAGCGTGAACCAGATTGCTCAGGTACTACGAGAAAAGTTAGATCGTAAAATCTTGGTTCAGGGTGATGATAATAAACAACGATTGCTGGCGGATTTTGTTTCAGACGGACATGCAGTGCTGGTAGCGACGTCATCTTTCTGGGAGGGAGTCGATGTTCGAGGGGAGGCGCTCTCCTGCGTGATCATCGATAAACTGCCATTCACTTCCCCGGATGAACCTTTACTGAAAGCTAGGGTTGAGGATTGCCGGATGCAAGGCGGCGACCCATTCCAGCAATTACAATTGCCGGAAGCGGTTATCGTCTTAAAGCAAGGGGTAGGGCGTTTGATACGAGATTATCAGGATCGTGGTATTCTGATCCTCTGTGACCCGCGATTGGTAAATAAGCCTTATGGTGCTGCGTTCCTGAAAAGCTTGCCACCAATTCCGCGTTGCCGGGATTTAACCCGGCTCTCTGATTTCTGGTCGTTGAAACAGACCATCAATAACGAACACGTAGAGATAAGTAATAATGAAAATTCTGGCAATTGATACCGCCACCGAAGCCTGTTCAGCAGCTTTACTTTGGAATGATGAAATTCTGGTACAGGAACAAATTGCACCGCAGGCACATACTCGATTGATTTTACCGATGGTGCAGGCAGTCCTAAGTGACGCACAAGCATCATTGAATCAACTGGACGCAATTGCTTTTGGTCGGGGTCCCGGATCATTTACTGGTGTCCGAATTGGTATTGGTGCGGCACAAGGGTTGGCTTATGGTGCTGGGGTTCCATTGATTGCTGTTTCCACATTGCAAATGCTGGCGCAGGGGCTTTATCGTCGCCAACAGATTGAGACGGTTGTTTCAGCGATCGATGCGCGCATGAATGAGATTTATCTGGGCGCTTATGCGCTGAAAAACAGCACCATGTGTCCAATGATTGAAGAAGCTGTGATTCATCCACAGGATGCCGTTACCTATCTATCTTCCGTACAAGCACAATGTGTTGCTGCTGGTGCTTCAGGAACTGGTTTTACTGCTTATACTGATTTAGCTGCGCAACTCCAGCTACAGCCTCAATCTGACTCAGAAGCTGATAATTTACCTTGGGCGCAGGATATGTTGCCTGCTGCACAGTTAGCTTTCGCAAATAAAGAGTATTGTGATCCGGCTGAAGCTACACCCGTATATTTACGTGATAAGGTGACTTGGAAAAAATTGCCGGGTCGTGAATAAGTAAACCCTCCTTTAGTTGAGATTGAAAAATGAAATGGCTGATTTGCTGTCTGGTTTTTCTCGTGTCTGCTTGTAGTAACAATAAAGGATATTTTGCCGATGATTCAGTCCTCATCCGTCAGCAATTTACCCAAATGGCGCAGCCCAATAATCCTGAGGGCTGGTTGGTAAAATGGAGCGGCGTGATTGCACAAACTCGCAATCTTGCAAATGGAACTGAAGTTGAAGTGGTTTACTTACCGTTAGGTTACAACGGCGTACCACAGCAATCAGAACAATCGCCAGGTCGTTTTATTGCGGTCTTCCCACAGTTGCTTGATCCTGTGCTCTATGCCAAAGGTCGTAGCATTACTATTTCCGGGGCAACGGCACCTTCCCGTGAAGGAAAAATCGGCGACATGCCATATCGTTTTGCTGTTATCAACGCGACGGAACATAAACTCTGGCCGATTGTTAAAGAAGTTGAAGTTCGTTACGAGTCACCTCTCTTTGATGATGGAATCTTCTACCATCACCGCGTTTACCGCTAGTTACTTGTGAAGCAACAGTCAGAACTGTTATCTGATTGTTGCTAAATTCCGACTATCCTTTCATACTGTCCGCCACTTGTCGGAGTGCCCTTTGGGCTGAGACCGTTTATTCGGGATCCGTTGAACCTGATCAGGTTAGAACCTGCGAAGGGAACAAAAATTGGCTTGAAAACAATTTTTCCTCAGAACAAAGTTCTGTCTCTATCAGCCAATCTCTATCAACGCCACTTCGGCAAGCCATCCCATTTTCAATGTAAGGTGAGCTTGCTATGACCAAAAATTTATCGTCCCGTGAACGTCGTGAAGCTGCAAAAGCATATTTATCTTCGTTAGCAGCACAGAGTTTTCCAAATTCAGATCGTATTTATCTTGAAGGTTCACGTCCGGATATTCGCGTGCCGATGCGTCGTATTCATTTATCACCATCGCTGATTGGTGGTACTAAAGAAGCGCCAGTTTTTGAAGAAAATGAACCAGTATTGGTGTACGACACGTCAGGCGCATATGGTGATCCGGAACAAACCGTCGACGTGTCCGAAGGATTGCAACCAGTGCGTCTGGACTGGATTCTGGGACGAAATGATACGGAAGAAGTTTTAGAACCAACCTCTGAATTTACACGTGCTCAGGCTGAACAGTTGCAATTAGTGCCACAAATGAAAGTGAAAGCGCCAATCCGCAAAGCCAAAGAAGGTCAGTGTGTCTCTCAATTACATTATGCGCGTAAAGGCATTGTGACTCCTGAAATGGAATACATTGCTGTGCGTGAAAACCAACGTCGTCTGAATGAAGGCGAGAAAGGCATCACAGCTGAATTCGTCCGTCAGGAAGTAGCAGAAGGGCGAGCAGTTATCCCTTCAAATATCAACCACCCTGAAAGTGAACCGATGATCATTGGCCGTAACTTTCTGGTCAAAATTAACTCCAACATCGGCAATTCATCGATCAGCTCAAGCATTGAAGAAGAAGTTGAAAAACTGATCTGGTCAACCCGCTGGGGCGCAGACACCGTGATGGATCTGTCAACTGGCCGTCATATCCATGCAACCCGCGAATGGATCCTGCGTAACAGCCCGGTACCAATCGGTACAGTCCCAATGTATCAGGCATTAGAGAAAGTAAACGGCATTGCCGAAGATCTGTCTTGGGAAGTGATGCGTGACACCCTGATTGAGCAAGCTGAGCAGGGCGTAGATTACTTCACAATTCATGCGGGCCTTCTGCTTCGTTATGTTCCGATGACAGCAAAACGCGTGACCGGGATTGTTTCTCGTGGTGGTTCTATCATCGCGAAATGGTGCTTGGCGCATCATCAGGAAAACTTCCTGTATTCTCATTTCCGTGAGATCTGCGAGATCTGTGCGCAATATGACGTTGCATTGTCACTGGGTGATGGCCTGCGTCCTGGCTCAATTGCCGATGCGAACGATGAAGCACAATTCTCTGAGCTACGTACGTTGGGTGAACTGACAAAAATTGCCTGGGAATATGATGTACAGGTCATCATCGAAGGTCCAGGCCACGTGCCGATGCACCTGATCAAAGAAAATATGGATGAGCAGCTGAAACACTGCCATGGTGCACCATTCTACACCCTTGGCCCTTTAACCACTGACATCGCACCTGGTTATGATCATTTCACCTCTGGGATCGGTGCTGCCATGATCGGCTGGTATGGTTGTGCAATGCTTTGCTATGTCACGCCAAAAGAACACTTGGGTCTTCCAAACAAAGAAGATGTGAAACAAGGCCTGATTGCCTACAAAATTGCTGCACATGCCGCTGATCTGGCGAAAGGTCATCCAAGCGCTCAGATCCGTGATAACGCAATGTCGAAAGCTCGTTTTGAATTCCGTTGGGAAGATCAGTTCAATCTGGCGCTAGACCCAGACACCGCTCGCTCATATCACGATGAAGACTTGCCACAGGAATCAGGCAAGGTTGCTCATTTCTGCTCAATGTGCGGTCCAAAATTCTGTTCGATGAAAATCAGTCAGGAAGTTCGTCAGCTTAAGGCGAATGGCTCGTTTGATGAAATGCAACATGGCATGGAAGAAAAAGCAGCTGAATTCCGTGAACAAGGCAGCGAAATCTATCTGGCAAAAGAGGTGATCTAATGTCAGTCACTGCATTTCCCAGGACGGAACAACGATTGGGATTATACCCGGTCGTTGACAGTGTTGAATGGATTGAAAAATTGCTGTTGTGGGGTGTTCGCACCCTGCAATTACGCATTAAAAACCCTGAACAACCTGATCTGGAAACTCAAATTATCCGCGCGATTGAGTTAGGCAAACAATTTAATGCTCGGTTATTTATCAACGATTACTGGCAGTTAGCAATTCAACATCAGGCCTATGGTGTTCATCTCGGGCAGGAAGATATTGAAATTGCAGATCTGAAAGCAATTCAGGCCGCAGGTTTGCGACTGGGCATATCCACGCACGATGCTGCTGAGTTGGATACTGCACTGGCAATTGAACCTTCTTATGTCGCTTTGGGCCATATTTTTCCGACTCAGACGAAAGATATGCCATCACAACCGCAAGGGCTCTTCAATCTTGAAAAAGCCGTTCATCAAGCTGGCAAAACACCGACGGTTGCGATTGGCGGTATCTCTGAAGATCGTATTGAAGCCGTGTTGGCAACAGACGTGGGGTCGATTGCGCTCGTGAGCGCGATTACCAGAGCTCCAGATCCAGAAGCGGTGACGAAGCGATTGTTGCAACAGATCGAAGGCCAACGCGAGGCAAACTGACATGCATACTGACTTAACCGATGACGAGTTTCTTCGTTATGGGCGTCAGATCCTGTTGCCTGAAATTGGTGAAACAGGGCAGTTACGCCTTAAAAACAGCAAGGTACTGATTGTTGGCGTTGGTGGTTTAGGTTCTCCAGCTGCACTTTATCTTGCAAGTGCCGGCGTTGGTCAGCTTTGGTTAGCTGACGGTGATAAAGTGGATACCAGTAATCTGCAGCGTCAGATCATCTATCGCAATAGTGATCGTCATCAGTCCAAAACCAAATCGGCTATTCAACATTTAAAATCATTGAATCCAGCTGTGCAGTGCCATCCATTACCTGCAGTTGATCAAAATGTGCTCGCTCGAGTAATTCCACAAGTGGATGTGGTATTGGACTGCTCTGACAACATGGAAACCAGACAAGCAGTGAATGCTGCATGTGTGAAAGCAGAAAAACCACTGGTAGCTGCTGCAGCCGTTGGTTGGCAAGGCCAGTTAATGCTGATTGAACCAAGTGCAAAAACAGCCTGTTACCATTGTGTCTTTCCTCAGCAAGATGAGCCGGGACTTACCTGTCGCGAGGCGGGTGTTATTGGTCCGGTTGTCGGCATGTTAGGCACTGCCCAAGCGTTGGTCACTCTGCAAGTTCTTTGCGACTTACCTCGTCCCACAGGTATTTTGCAATGTTTTGATGGTCGAACACTCCAGTGGCAGCGTCTTTCAACACAACGTTTGCCATTCAGCGCATCCACACGAAAAACATTCGGAGGCACCAGCATGCACATCCGTTTAAATGGTAATGAAATCCAAATCTCTCTTCCGTGCACATTAGAAGCTTTACTCATTCAGCAAGAGCAATTGAAGCCGGGTACTGCGGTTGCACTCAATCAACAGGTCATTCCACGTAGTCAATGGTCTGAAACACAACTTAATGAAAATGACGACGTGGATCTCTTCCGCGCCATAGCCGGAGGTTAATATGAACCAACCGTTAAAAATTGCAGATAAAACATTCCAATCTCGTTTATTAACAGGCACAGGAAAATTCGCGTCAGCAGATATGATAAAGGCTGCGTTAACCGCGAGTCAGACCGAAATCGTGACGATGGCATTAAAGCGAGTCCATATTGACGAACCTGATCTTCAAATCCTGAAGCCGTTGAAAGAAATGGGCGTGCAGTTATTGCCGAATACTTCCGGCGCTCGAAACGCAAAGGAAGCCATTTTTGCCGCGCAACTCGCGCGTGAAGCGCTTGGTACGAACTGGCTCAAGCTTGAAATCCATCCGGACCAGCGTTATTTGATGCCTGATCCAATCGAAACGTTTAAAGCGGCAGAAGAACTTTGCAAGCAAGGGTTTGTGGTTTTGCCGTATTGCGGCGCTGATCCGTTGCTCTGTAAACGCTTGGAAGAAGTGGGCTGTGCGGCAGTTATGCCATTAGGCGCAGCAATCGGTTCGAACCAAGGGCTTTCAACCAAAGCAATGCTCGAAATCATCATTGAGCAGGCGAATGTCCCGGTCATCATTGATGCCGGCATTGGTGCGCCATCTCATGCGGCTGCCGCGTTAGAAATGGGCGCCGATGCTGTGCTTGTCAACACAGCCATCGCTGTCGCGGGTGACCCAGTTGCGATGGGAAATGCATTCCGTATGGCGGTTGACGCTGGTCGTATGGCATATGAAAGCGGTCTGGGAGTTGTCAACCAACAAGCCATTGCGTCCAGCCCCATCGCAGCATTTCTGGAGACATTGGCATGAGCTTTTATGATGAATGGGAAAAACTCGACTGGGGCGAGCAGCAAGCGTGGTTAAATTCTCAAACTGATGCAGATGTCGAACGAGCGATAGCTCGTTGTTCCAGACCGGGAAAACGTGAAATCGCGGACTTTGCCGCGCTGATCTCTCCAGCAGCAGAAAAATATCTGCTACCAATGACAGAGTTATCGCAGAAACTGACGCGTCAGCGATTTGGCAACACAATTAACATGTATTTGCCGCTTTATCTGGCTAACCTCTGCGCGAATGACTGCACTTACTGCGGTTTCTCGATGAGTAATAAGATCAAGCGAAAAGTCCTCTCTTTATCAGAAATTGATGCCGAGTGTCAGGTGATCCGCAACATGGGCTTTAAGTCTCTGTTGCTGGTCACTGGGGAGCATGAACGGAAGTCTGGTATGGATTATTTCCGTGAAGTATTCCCTGTCATTCGTCCTTATGTTTCATATCTGATGATGGAAGTGCAGCCTCTGGCAACTGATGAATATCGAGAATTGGTCGGGATGGGTCTGGATGGAGTCATGGTGTATCAGGAAACATATCATGAACCAACTTATGACATGCATCATCTACGCGGAAAGAAAAAGGATTTTCGCTGGAGACTGGAAACGCCTGATCGGCTCGGCAAGGCTGGTGTTGATAAAATTGGTTTGGGTGCTTTGTTGGGGCTAGGGGACTGGAGAACGGATAGTTTGATGGTTGCTCGCCACTTACAATATCTTCGCAAAACATACTGGCAAAGTCGTTACTCCATTTCATTCCCTCGGTTGCGTCCGTGTACAGGCGGTTTTCAACCAGAACATCCAATGAATGATAAGCAAATGATTCAATTAATTACTGCTTATCGTTTATTTGATCCGGAAGTGGAACTTTCGTTATCAACACGAGAACGTCCGGAATTCCGTGATTTTCTCATGAAAGTTGGCATCACAACGATGAGTGCAGGTTCTAAAACTCAGCCAGGCGGCTATGCAGAAGACAGACCTGAACTCGAGCAGTTTGCTGTCAGCGATGAGCGTTCAGCAGAACAAGTAGCGAAACAAATTAAGTTGCATGGCATGGAAGTGATCTGGAAAGAGTCTAGTGCGCAACATTGGCGTTAACTCCGATGTATAAACTGCAGAATGCAAAAAGGAAAAACCAGTTTTTTGCATTTTGCAGTAAATCAATAAGTTAGATATTTTAAATATTTTCGATAAAATAAAAAACACTGTATTTTCAAAGAATTATATTTAATTCTGTTTTCGTATAAAAAGTTGGCTCAATATTTGTTTGCGGCTCTCATTCGGTTTGATTTCGTTTAATCCGTAAAACATCCGGAGTCATTATGCCTGTCATCACGTACACAATGAATCAAACACTGGTTTTGACGATTGATGGTGAAATGAATAGTGCAACTGTCGAAGAAATTCGTCCAATCATTGACGTGTTTATCCAAAAAAGCCGTGATGTTTTGGTCGATATCAACGCAGTTAGTTTCATTGATTCAAGTGGCATCAGTGCTTTAGTTTATCTGTATAAACAACTTCAGATGAAAAACCGACGTATGAGCTTGATTTGTAAGGAAGGACAGCCACGCGATTTACTATCCATCCTCCATATTGATCGTTCCATTACTTGCTACTCTACTATCCGGGATTTTTTTTCTGATACGAAAGAACTACCGGTTTCAGTATCTAACTCACTTCAACGTGTTGCTATTTAGCGCTTCATACTCGTTATCTGTCTATTTTTCGGCTAAAATTCCCCGCAAATTTCAAATGCCGCTCTGGTATGGCTTCACTTCGTCGTGATTTACTAAATTTCAAAAAATCATCACTCAAATTATGGATTCAGCGTGGACTTGTTGCTTGGCTGGTGATGATTGCTGTCTGGTATTTTTCAGTATTTGCAAGAGTTGTTGCTTATATTTGGTATGACCCATCATCAACGGCATTTATGAATGAACAGTTAGCTGAGTTGCAACTGGAAAACGCTCACATCCAAAAGCGGCAGGAATGGGTGAAATATCCTCAAATTTCTAATAATTTGAAGCGGGCACTAATTGCGTCTGAAGATGCTAAATTTCTCGATCATGATGGTTTTGATTGGGATGGCATCGAAATAGCTTTGGAAAAAAATATAAAAAAAGGACGCGTTGTGGCTGGTGGTTCGACAATCAGTCAGCAGCTTGCTAAAAATTTATTTCTGAATGCTGCCCGTACGCCTTGGCGTAAACTTGATGAAGCCGTGATCACGTTGATGATTGAAGCCATTCTCGATAAACAACGCATTTATGAACTTTATCTGAATGTGATTGAATGGGGAAAGGGCATTTATGGTATCCAGGCCGCCGCAAAATATTATTTCGGTACTTCTGCACAGAAACTGACCAGTTATCAGTCTGCCTTTCTTGCCGCGATGGTTCCAAATCCTCGTTATTATCAGACGCATAGAAATTCCAGCCATTTACGACAAAAAACATCCATCATCATGAGGCGGATGCGCGCTGCTGATATTCCATAGTAAATCAGCCCTGAAATGTTAGAAAAATTGTTATCCATCACATAGCTGACTCGACTCAAACCAACTCCGTAGCTATAATGCTGCGTCTTTTTGTAACCGTCGCAGTATGCGCATTTTATGGCGGTCGCGATGAACGCCACTATTAGCAACAGCACGAGGTGCTGAGTTTTACGAGGTAATGCAATGCAAGTTTCTGTAGAGACGACCCAAGGTCTGGAACGCCGTCTTACTATCACTGTACCAGCTGATAAAATTGAAAAAGAGTACAACAGCCGTCTGAACCAGGTTGCTAAAACCCGTCGTATTGACGGTTTCCGTCCTGGTAAAGCACCGAAAGCCCTGATTCAGAAGATGTACGGTGAAGCGATTGTTGCTGATGTTGCTGACGCTGTTATGCAACGCCACTTCGTTGAAGCTCTGGTTTCAGAAAAACTGAATCCAGTTGGCGCGCCGACTCTGGAGCCAAGCAGTGCTTTAAATCCTGGTGCAGATTTCACATTCTCTGTGCTTTTCGAAGTGTACCCAGAGTTCAAAGTTGCAAATCTGGATGCAATCAAAGTTGAGAAACAAGTTGCATCTGTAACTGATGCTGACCTGGAAAAAATGCTGACCACACTGCGTAAACAGCATGCAAACTGGGTTGAAGCTGACGAGGCTGCTGCAAACGAACTGCGCGTTAACATGGACTTCACCGGTTCTGTTGATGGCGAAGAATTCGAAGGCGGCAAAGCAGAAGGTTTCGCACTGGTTCTGGGCGCAGGCCGTATGATTCCTGGCTTTGAAGACGGTATTCTGGGTAAAAAAGCAGGTGAGTCTTTCGATATCGAAGTAACTTTCCCTGAAGATTACCACGCAGAAAACCTGAAAGGCAAAGCAGCTAAATTTGCTATCAAACTGAACAAAGTTGAAAAACAGGAACTGCCAGAGTTAGACGCTGAATTCGTGAAACGTTTCGGTGTTGAAGACGGTACTGTTGAAAGCCTGAAAGCTGAAATCCGTAAAAACATGGAACGCGAACTGGCGAATGCACTGAAAAGCCAAGTGAAAGAACAAGTTCTTTCTGGTCTGTTAGAACAGAACCAAATTGACGTGCCTAAAGCTGCTGTAACTCGTGAAATCGAAGGTCTGCGTAATCAGGCTCTGCAACGTTTCGGCGCAGCTGATAGCAAAAATGTACCTCAATTACCAGACGAACTGTTCCAGGAACAGGCTGAACGTCGCGTTCGCATTGGTCTGCTGTTAGGTGAAGTGATCCGTGAGCAAGAAATCAAAGCTGATGATGCACGTGTTAAAACACTGATCGAATCACTGGCTACAGCTTATGAAGATCCATCAGAAGTTGTTGATTACTACTTCCAGAACGAGCGTCTGTTGAACAACATGCGTGACTTAGCTGTTGAAGAACAAGCGATCGACTACCTGTTAGGTCAGGCGCAAGTGACCGAAAAAGAGACTTCATTTGATGAAGTTGTTAACAAAGGTGGCGTTGCTGCGTAATCAGAGCATTGACTGATCACACAAACTAATGCGTATAATGGCTCGAAAGTAAATGAATTCGGGCCATTTTTTTAGGTAGCGTACTATGAACGATCTGACAAATTCTCCGTTAAATGCATTAGTCCCCATTGTTGTTGAACAGACCGCGCGTGGTGAACGTTCTTACGATATTTATTCTCGTCTTTTAAAAGAACGTGTGATTTTTCTGACCGGCCAGGTTGAAGATCAGATGGCAAACCTGATCGTTGCGCAATTGTTATTCCTTGAATCAGAAAATCCAGAAAAAGACATTTATATTTATATCAACTCTCCTGGTGGTTCTGTCACTGCTGGTATGGCTATTTTCGATACAATGAAATTTATCAAGCCTGATGTGAATACCGTATGTATGGGGCAGGCTGCTTCAATGGGTGCGTTCCTGCTGTCTGCAGGTACAAAAGGCAAACGTTTCTGTCTGCCAAGTGCCAGAGTAATGATTCACCAGCCTTTAGGTGGATTCCAAGGGCAGGCTTCAGATATTCAGATCCATGCGATGGAGATTCTAAAAATCAAAAATCGTTTGAATACGTTACTGGCAGAACATACAGGCCAGCCAATAGAGCAAATTGAACGTGATACTGATCGCGACAATTTCATGTCAGCAGACCAAGCAGTTGAATATGGTTTAGTTGACGCTATCCTGACTCAACGCACCTGACAGAAATTAGTTTGTGAGCTACATTCAGAGGATGTAAGCCATTAGCACGGAATCGAAAGTACAAGAGGTTTTTTAATGACAGATAAACGCAAAGATGGTGACGTATTGCTCTTTTTGCGGCAAGAGTCAGCATGAGGTCCGTAAACTGATTGCTGGTCCATCAGTTTATATTTGCGATGAATGTGTTGATCTGTGTAACGACATTATTCGTGAAGAGATCCGTGATATTGGCGGAACGCGTCCTCAGGTGACTGAGCTGCCGACACCTCACCAGATCCGGGCACATTTAGATGATTATGTAATTGGTCAGGATTTGGCAAAGAAAGTATTAGCAGTTGCGGTTTATAACCATTACAAGCGGTTACGTAATGGAACATCTACCGATGGCGTTGAACTTGGCAAGTCCAATATCCTGTTAATTGGTCCTACCGGTAGTGGTAAAACACTGCTTGCTGAAACACTGGCTCGTTTCCTGGATGTGCCATTCACAATGGCTGATGCAACAACACTGACCGAAGCTGGTTATGTTGGTGAAGACGTTGAAAACATTATCCAGAAACTGTTGCAGAAATGTGACTACGACGTTGAGAAAGCCCAACGCGGTATCGTCTACATTGATGAAATCGATAAAATTTCACGTAAGTCAGATAATCCATCGATTACACGTGATGTATCTGGTGAAGGTGTTCAACAAGCATTGTTGAAACTGATTGAAGGTACAATTGCTGCGGTTCCGCCACAAGGCGGTCGTAAACACCCTCAGCAGGAATTCCTGCAAGTTGATACGTCGAAGATTCTCTTTATCTGTGGCGGCGCGTTTGCCGGCCTTGATAAAGTAATTGAACAACGTACAGCGCAGGGTGCTGGTATCGGCTTCAACGCGCAAGTGAAATCTTCAGATAAGAAAGTAACTTTGTCTGAATCATTTGCAAAAGTAGAGCCAGAAGACTTGGTGAAATATGGTCTGATCCCAGAGTTCATTGGTCGTTTACCGGTTGTGGCAACTTTGACTGAGCTGGATGAAAGCGCGCTGATTCAAATCCTGATGGAGCCGAAGAATGCGTTAACCAAACAGTATCAGGCTTTGTTCAAGCTGGAAGGTGTTGAGCTCGAATTCCGCGATGACGCACTACATGCAATTGCCAAAAAAGCCATGGAGCGTAAAACGGGTGCGCGTGGCTTGCGTTCTATCGTAGAAGGTGTGTTACTCGACACGATGTACGATCTGCCTTCAGCAGATAACATCAGCAAAGTAGTCGTTGATGAACATGTCATCAAAGGCGAATCGGCACCACTTATGATTTATAACAATCCGGAAAAACAGGCTGCAGCGTCTGAATAAACCAGATTTGTATAAATATTAAACAAACAAAAGGAGCCGACGGCTCCTTTTGTATTTTTTGGCCTTTCAATCATTGAATATCAGGAACTGAGCCCCATATACTCAACTATGCTTTGCTTTCAGGCAGATAGCCAAGAGAATCGTCTATGAATATTCAGCATTCGGAAAGAACCGTACTACCTGTATTACCACTTCGTGATGTCGTGGTATACCCGCACATGGTTATCCCATTATTTGTTGGTCGGGAGAAATCGATTCGTTGCTTAGAAGTTGCGATGGAGCAAGATAAGAAAATCTTATTAGTCGCACAAAAAGATGCCGGCAACGATAATCCAACGCAGGATGAGCTTTATCCTGTTGGAACAATCGCCAACATTCTGCAATTACTGAAGCTCCCTGATGGCACGGTTAAAGTGCTGGTTGAGGGTTCTGAGCGAGTTGTACTTGAAGAGCTAACAGACGAAGAGTCCTATTTTGTTGGTATTGTGAAGCCATTACCAATAGTAGAGATTGCTGATGCAGAAAGTGATGTGTTAGTGCGCTCTGCGATTAGTCAGTTTGAAGGCTATATCAAGCTGAATAAAAAAATACCACCAGAAGTGTTAACTTCAATCGCAGCGATTGATGATCCTGCGCGGTTAGCTGACACAATGGCGGCACATATGCCACTGAAATTAGAAGACAAACAGAAGGTACTGGAAATTCCAGAAGTGTCTGAACGTCTGATGTTCCTGATGGCAAAAATGGAATCTGAAATTGATCTGCTTCAGGTTGAAAAACGCATTCGTTCTCGCGTTAAAAAGCAGATGGAAAAAAGTCAGCGTGAGTATTATCTGAATGAACAGATGAAAGCAATCCAAAAAGAACTTGGAGAGCTTGATGAAAACACACCTGATGAATTCGAAACTTTACAGAATAAAATCGAAGATGCTGGAATGACTGCTGAAGCAAAAGAAAAAGCGAAAGCAGAATTAACCAAGCTGAAAATGATGTCACCGATGTCTGCAGAGGCAACCGTTGTTCGTAGTTATATCGACTGGCTGATTGCGGTACCTTGGAAAGCACGTACTAAAGTGAAAAAGAACCTGCCTTTAGCAGAAAAGGTATTGGATGAAGACCATTATGGACTCGAGAAAGTTAAAGAACGTATTCTTGAGTACTTAGCGGTACAAAATCGAATCAACCAACTCAAAGGCCCAATCTTATGTCTGGTTGGCCCTCCTGGTGTTGGTAAAACGAGTCTGGGACAATCGATCGCCAAAGCGACAGGCCGTAAATACGTGCGTATGGCGTTAGGTGGTGTACGTGATGAAGCTGAAATTCGAGGACATCGTCGTACATACATCGGCTCTTTGCCTGGCAAACTGATCCAGAAAATGGCGAAGATCGGCGTGAAGAACCCGCTGTTCCTGCTCGATGAAATTGACAAAATGTCATCGGACATGCGTGGTGACCCGGCATCGGCGTTATTAGAAGTGTTAGATCCTGAACAGAATAACACCTTCAGTGATCACTACCTTGAGGTCGATTATGATCTGTCAGATGTGATGTTCGTAGCGACGTCAAACTCTATGAATATCCCGGGCCCATTACTCGATCGTATGGAAGTGATTCGTCTGTCTGGATACACAGAAGACGAAAAACTGAATATTGCCAAACGGCATTTGCTGCAAAAACAAATTAGCCGTAATGGCCTGAAAGCAAATGAAATTACGATAGAAGACTCTGCGATCGTTGACATCATCCGCTACTATACGCGTGAAGCGGGTGTCCGTAGTCTGGAGCGTGAGATTTCCAAGATTTGCCGTAAGGCAGTGAAAGCAATTTTACTGGACAAAGATCTGAAGCATGTGACAGTGAATGCGGATAATCTGAAAGATTATCTTGGTGTCCATCGTTTCGATTATGGTAAGGCGGAAGAGCATAATCAGGTCGGACAGGTTGTTGGACTGGCTTGGACTGAAGTTGGTGGTGATCTGTTAACAATCGAAGCAACGAATGTTCCTGGTAAAGGTAAACTGACATACACTGGCTCGTTAGGTGATGTCATGCAGGAATCAATTCAGGCTGCGATGACAGTGGTAAGAGCGCGAGCAGATTCATTACGAATTAATCCTGACTTCTATGAGAAAAAGGATATTCACGTGCATGTACCTGAAGGTGCAACACCGAAAGATGGACCTAGCGCCGGTATTGCGATGTGTACAGCATTAGTATCTTCACTGACAGGTAATCCTGTCCGTGCAGATGTAGCGATGACAGGTGAAATTACACTGCGTGGTGAAGTTCTTCCAATTGGTGGTTTGAAAGAGAAATTACTTGCTGCTCATCGGGGTGGTATCAAACGTGTTGTGATTCCGTTTGAGAACACAAAAGATCTGGAAGAAATTCCTGAGAATGTGAAGCAGGATTTGGATATCCATCCGGTTCGCTGGATCGAACAAGTCCTTGAATTAGCTTTACAAGACCCGATCAAAAGAGTCTCTGTCGAATAATCGTGTGTTTTTTGTTTGAAATCGTGAATCCTGACGATTCTTCATATAAAGCCGGTTGCAAACCGCAACCGGCTTTTGTATAACCGAAAGCTGTTTTCTAACGGAATAACCAGCCCAATAAAATCATAAGGGGAAAGAAGTGAATAAATCACAGTTGGTTGACAAGATTTCTGAAAGCGCGGATATCTCCAAAGCAGCGGCAACCCGTGCACTGGATGCATTTATTGACAGTGTGGGTGACGCATTGAAAGCCGGTGATCAGGTTTCTCTGGTTGGTTTTGGTACTTTTGCTGTCCGTGAACGAGCATCTCGTTCTGGCCGTAATCCTCAAACCGGTACAACCATCGAAATTCCAGCCTCAAAACAACCTGCATTCAAAGCTGGTAAAGCATTAAAAGACTCAGTTAACGAATAAACATGTCTTGTGTAGACTGTGACGTTGAAACAAGCTTTCTGTGTTGTTTTTTGTCGATTTGTGAGCGCATCGAGTGATGCGCTTTTTATGTTTATATCCACTGCATCAGGAGCATCAGATACATGCTGATGGATAAGTTACGCGACGGCGCTCAAAGCCGGGTCGCAAAAATTATTTTCTGGCTAATTATTCTTTCATTCGCACTTGCCGGTGTTGGGAGCTATTTAAATCGCCCTGCATCAAATGATCCTGCTGTTGTTGATGATGAAGTCATCTCTGCTCAGACTTTGGAACAGAGTTATCAGAATGAACGTTCATCCTTACAGTCTCAATACGGTGAGTCTGCCTCTAAGCTATTTGAGAATCAGGAATATCTGGCCCAATTAAAGCGTTCTGTACTTGATCGACTAATTAATCAGGTATTACTGAATCATAAAGCTCAAAAAACTGGTGTTCGTTTGGGGGATTCGCAGGTTAAAGAAGCTATCCGTCAGATGAAGGAGTTTCAGACTGATGACAAGTTTGATAATCAGAAGTTTGTTTCTTCAGTGAGTCGTTTTGGTTTTACACCTGAAAGTTTTGCAAATACCTTACGACAGGATTTGACCCGAGATCTTTGGTTAAATGGGTTGTTAAATACTGACTTTGCGTTACCTGGTGAATTGAGCCGTCTTGCAGCGTTGTATGATGAAAAACGTGACGTTAAAATCATCACAGTTCCTGCCGCACAGTTTGAGAAAGCAATCACTTTATCGGATGAAGATGTAAAGGCGTATTATGACGATCACGGCAATGAGTTCATGCATCCAGAAATGGTAAAAGTGAATTTTGTTGTCTTAGATGCTGCTGAGATAGCAAAAACTATCAAGCCTTCAGAAAGCGATCTGAAAAACTATTATGACCAACATGAATCGTTGTTCACTCAACCTGCAAAACGTAAAGTTGCCCATATTTTAATTACTGATAAAGACGATGCAAAGGCGAAAGCAAAAGCTGAAGCAATTTTTACTCAGTTAAAAAATGGTGCTGATTTTGCGACTTTGGCCAAAGCTGATTCAGCAGATACTTTATCTGCAAGAAATGGTGGTGAGTTGGACTGGTTCGAAAAAGGTGTCATGGATCCTGCTTTTGAAAATGCTGCATTTGCATTGAAAGATAAGGGTGATTTGTCTGAGGTTGTAAAATCATCATTTGGCTATCACATTATCAAGTTGATTGATAAAGAAGATGATTCTGCATTGCCATATGAGAAAGTTGCTGACTCTGTAAGGAAAAAATATCTCACAGAGAAGGCCCATGAAATCTTCTTGGATCAACAGCAACAAATGTCAGACGTTGGATTTGAAAATCCAGACTCTCTCGATCAAGTTGCGGATACGCTGAAACTGAAAGTAAATAGCACCGATTTTATTTCTTCCAGCAATTTGCCTGCAGAGATTAACGTTCCTGCAGTTACTCAAGTGGCTTTCTCTGAAAAATTACGTGATGAAAATACCAACTCTGAAGTAATCACTGTTTCAGATGATAAGGCGGTAATGCTGCATGTGATTGATTACAAGCAAGCTGCTGTGAAACCATTTGATGAAGTGGCTAAAGATGCAAAAGCAAAATTGCTTGTTGAGCGTGAAACAGAAAAAGCAAAAGCGTCTGCTGATTCTCTTTTAGCGAAAGTCAAAACATCTACGGATTTAACGGCTGAAATAAAAGCGCTAAATGCGAAAGAAGAAATTAAAACGCAGTTATCTCGTTTCGGTGGTGCAATTGAGCCTGATATGGCAAAACTGATTTTTGCTATGCCTAAAGTTCTGGATAATTCAGTGAGTGCGACAGTCTACTCTCATGAGAATGGTGATGCGTCTGTAGTTGTACTGCAGAAAGTCGTACATGATAGTACACCGAATGCACAACTAATGAACGGATTAAGCCAGCAATTAATCAAGCTAAATCAGGATGCTGCCTATAGAGCGTTATTGGCCGAGCTTAAACAGAAGGCCACCATCAAATATGGCTTAAACGATAAGCAGCAGTCGACAAACTAATAAATTAGATAGAGTGGAATCTTATATTCCACTCTATTTTTATGTCATTATAAGTAGATGTATTGCGAAAGATGTACTTCAATAGAAGCAATAATCAATCTCAATCGTTGAAAATGACGACTAAGCGCAGTATAACGTGCAGATGTACTTTTAATGCTGAATTGGATTTTTGATAAAATAATTTTGAGTTAAGGTCGTAAATGGAAAACAACGAAAAAATCAGCAATAGCAAAGAATTGATCGCTTATCTTTCAGAGCTTTTCCCCGCTTGCTTTATTTCATCTGGTGAAGCCCGCCCATTGAAAATTGGTATTTTTCAAGATCTTGCTGCGCGCCTAGCTGATGATCCACGGGTTTCCAAAACATTGCTGCGTTCAGCATTACGTCAATACACCTCAAGCTGGCGTTATCTCCATGGTTTGCGTCCTGGTGCATTGCGTGTCGATTTAGATGGCAATCCTGCTGGTGAACTAACTGAAGAACATGTTTCTCACGCAAAATCATCATTGAAAGATAGTAAAGATAAAGTTTTTGCTTCTCGTAGAAAAACACCAAATAAACCAGCAAAACCTAAAAAACCAAAAGTTGAAATTAGCTCTCTGAAAATTGGCCAACAGATCAAAGTGTTAATTAGCAAGTCACCGATGACAGCTAATGTCAAAGAAGTTACCCGTGACGATGTTCAGGTTGAATTAGCTTCGGGTATGTTGGTGCGAGTGAAAGCTGAGCACCTGGTTCCTTGAGGAGCATCATTTTGAGAAAAAATTTGTTCAAGAGCACTGTTGTTGCACTTGGCGTAATGTATATCGGGGTTACTTATGCAGTAGCCCCTCCGATTGCTGAAACACAATTACCGGTTCTAGCGCAAGAAGAACAACATGCGATTGCCAGTAAACGTATTTCCGCTCTTTTTACCCGCAGTCACTATAAGCACATCCTTCTTGACGATAATTTCTCTGAAAAGATCTTTGATCTATATCTCCAGACTTTAGATTACAACCGTAATCTTTTCACGAGCAGTGATATTAAGACGTTCGAACCATTCAGACATCAGTTTGATGATGCGCTTCAGAGTGGGGATTTGAAGAATGCTTATGCGATGTTTAATTTATCTATTAAACGTCGTTATGCTCGGTATACATATGCACTATCGCTTCTCGACACACCGATGTCATTTGATACCAATGATCAGTATGAATTTGATCGTAGCAAAGAACCATGGGCTACTTCAGATGCAGCGCTGAATGAGATTTGGCGTCAGCGAGTCAAATATGACGAGTTAAATCTGACTCTTGCTGGTAAAAAGCCTGCAGAAATTAAAGAGTTATTAACGAAACGTTATAGTACTGCTGTAAAACGCTTGTCGCAGGATGAAAGTGAAGATGTTTTCCAGGCGGTCATGAATGCGTTTGCTCGCTCTATTGATCCACATACAAGCTATTTATCTCCTCGCAATGCAGATCGTTTTAATTCTGAAATGAATCTCTCATTAGAGGGGATTGGTGCAGTCTTACAAGCAGAAGATGATTTCACTGTCGTTCGTTCACTCATTCCTGGTGGGCCAGCTGATAAGACAAAACTTTTACGCACAGATGACAAAATTACCGGTGTCGCCCAGGGTAATGACAAGATCATTGATGTCATTGGCTGGCGTCTGGATGATGTTGTTGATCTGATTAAAGGTAAAAAAGGTACTCGTGTTCGCCTTGAAATTCAGCGAGGTAAAGGCTCAACGCATCAGACCACGATTATTGAGCTCGTGCGCGATAAGGTTCGCTTAGAAGATCGGGCTGCAAAATCACAGATTATTCAGGCAGAAGGCAAGAAAATCGGTGTCATTGAAGTTCCAAGCTTTTATGTGAATCTGCATTTGGACGTGCAAAAAGAGTTAACGAAGCTGAAGTCTCAGAAAATCGATGGTCTTCTAATCGATTTGCGGAACGATGGTGGCGGTGCACTGACTGAAGCAACAGATTTAACTGGTTTATTTATGAAGCAGGGGCCAGTCGTTCAGATCCGCGATGCG
Organism: Tolumonas sp.; assembly: GCA_003251455.1. Lineage (GTDB taxonomy): Bacteria > Pseudomonadota > Gammaproteobacteria > Enterobacterales > Aeromonadaceae > Tolumonas. The sequence goes on along the minus strand of QKFI01000111.1, from coordinate 7,042 downwards.
ATGGGCCGTATTTCAGTCAATGAAGATACCGATGCTAAATCATATTATGACGGTCCGATGGCTGTCCTGATTGACCGATATAGTGCTTCAGCATCAGAAATTTTTGCTGCTGCAATGAACGATTATGGTCGTGCATTGATTATTGGTGAAAATAGTTTTGGGAAAGGTACTGTTCAACAGCATCGAGCATTGAGCAAAATTTATGATTTTTTTGATCATGAATTAGGTCACGTGCAATACACGATTGCGAAATTCTACCGTATCAACGGTGGGAGTACTCAGAACAAAGGCGTTCAACCAGATATAGCTTTCCCTCCGTTGATTGATCCAACGGAGACAGGTGAGAGCGTTGAACCAAGTGCTTTGCAGTGGGATAAAATTGAACCTGCAAACTATGTAAAACTGGGTGATTTCCAAAGCGTATTGCCGAAATTACGCGCCCTGCATGTTGCTCGTGTAAAAAATGATCCTGAATTTAAATATGCTGAAGAAGATATCGCTTGGTATAAAAAAGAGAAAGATAAGAAATATATTTCTCTGAATGAGCAAGAACGTATTCAACAGCGTGATGATCAGGATGCAAAAGCATTACAGCGTGCCAATGAACGTCTAACCAGATTAGGTAAGCCATTGATTAAGTCACTTGATCAGTTGCCTACAGACATCAAATTCCCTGATGGTTATCTGAATGAGGCTGCAAATATCACAGCTGACTTAGTTCGGTTGAAGTCATCGTAAGTCTTTATGGAATTCAAAAAGAGGGCATTTTGCCCTCTTTTTTTATGTTCGTAATTTTTGCTTTTAGTTGCGCTCTATACAGATACTTGTATGATCTTATGGTCATTCATTCCACTTTTTCACTCAGGGAACAGAGAATATGTCTATTTTAGGAACTCCTTATTCCAATCATGCTACTCGCGCTATGTTGTTAGGGTCGGGTGAGCTTGGCAAGGAGGTTGCTATCGAATTACAGCGTTTGGGTGTAGAAGTGATCGCTGTAGATCGTTATGCAAATGCGCCAGCTATGCATATTGCTCACCGTAGCCATGTTATCTCAATGTTGGATGGTGTGGCATTACGTGAATTGGTAGAGAAGGAACAACCTCATTTCATTATTCCTGAAATTGAAGCCATTGCGACCGAAACACTGTTGCAGTTAGAAAAAGAAGGTTTCAATGTTGTTCCGACCGCGCTTGCAACTCGCTTAACGATGGATCGAGAAGGTATTCGTCGTTTAGCTGCGGAAACTTTGAAATTACCTACTTCACCTTATCGTTTTGCTGAAACTGAAGCGGAATATAAAGCTGCTATTCATGAAATTGGTTTTCCATGTGTAGTAAAACCAGTCATGAGCTCTTCAGGAAAAGGACAAAGTGTTGTTCGCTCTGAAGAGAAAGTAGATGCGGCCTGGCAATATGCCCAGGAAGGTGGTCGTGCCGGTCGCGGTAAAGTGATTGTCGAAGGCTTTGTCCCTTTTGATTATGAAATTACATTACTGACGGTTAGTGCTGTGGATGGTATTCATTTCTGTGCGCCGATTGGTCACCGACAAGAAGATGGAGACTATCGTGAGTCTTGGCAGCCTCAGGTAATGAGTGAGGTGTTATTAGAAAAAGCACAGCATGTTGGCCGTGAAGTTGTGAAAGCACTCGGTGGATATGGTCTATTTGGCGTTGAATTATTCATCAAAGGTGAAGATGTTTACTTCAGCGAAGTGTCACCTCGTCCTCATGATACAGGGATGGTCACACTGATTTCTCAGGACATGTCTGAATTCGCATTACATGCACGTGCAATTTTAGGTTTCCCGATTGGTGTGATTACACAATACGGCGCATCAGCTTCTGCAGTTGTGTTGCGTGAAGGGGAATCAACAGATATTCGCTATGCGAATGTTGCGAATGCGCTTGCCTTAGTGCCTGGTGCTCAGGTTCGTCTATTTGGTAAACCGGAAATTGCTGGACGTCGTCGCTTGGGTGTTGCGCTTGTACGTGCTGAAAATGTTGAAACTGCAATTGAACAAGCTAAACAAGTTGCTGCGGCTGTTGACGTACAATTTTAATATTTGGAGTCGCAAATGACCGGGATAAGCTATTTTGATTCTCCAGTTGGTTGGTTGAAACTTGAAGCTTCCGACGATGGGTTAGAATCGCTTACCTTGAATGCTACGCCATCAATGGATGAGCAGGTTGCAGCGAAAAACATGCCTGTTCATCCAATATTGAAATTGGTACATATACAACTTTCTGAGTACTTTTCCGGGACTCGGTTTCAGTTTGAGCTTCCTCTTTCTCCGGCTGGTACATATTTTCAGCAAAAATGCTGGAATGCCTTATGTCAGATCCCATATGCAAAAACCTGTTGTTACCAAGATGTCGCAATTGCGGTAGATAGTCCGAAGGCGGTTCGGGCTGTTGGGATGGCAAATAATCGTAATCCCATCGCAATCATCATTCCGTGTCATCGTGTTATTGGTAAGAATGGAAGCCTTGTTGGCTATGGCGGGGGGCTTTCAATCAAACAATGGTTACTCGATTTTGAAAAGCAACATAAATAAAAACGCTGGCATCTGCCAGCGTTTTACTTTGATTAATATTCAGCGTTACGTGGAGTTCGTGGGAATGGAATGACGTCTCGAACGTTACCCATACCTGTCACATATACCACCAGACGTTCAAACCCTAAGCCGAAACCTGAGTGTGGAACTGTGCCATAACGACGCAGATCACGGTACCACCAGTAATCTTCTTTATTCAGATTCATTTCAGCCAGACGAGCATCCAAGACATCCAGACGTTCCTCACGTTGTGAACCACCGATGATTTCACCGATACCTGGCGCCAGCACGTCCATCGCCGCTACGGTTTTACCGTCATCATTGAGGCGCATGTAGAATGCTTTGATATCTTTCGGGTAGTTCTTCACAACAACTGGTGATTTGAAGTGTTCTTCTGCAAGGTAACGCTCATGCTCAGATGACATGTCGATACCCCATTCAACAGGGAACTCAAATTTACGACCTGATTTTTTCAGGATCTCAATCGCATCGGTGTAGTCTACCTGCGCAAAATCAGAGCTAACAAACTGTTCCAGACGTGTGATGGCTTCTTTATCAATACGTTCTGCAAAGAACTCCATATCATCACGGCGTTCTTCCAACACTGCTTTAAATACATATTTCAGTAATTTTTCAGCCAGAGCTGCGTTGTCATCCAATGTTGCAAACGCAATTTCTGGTTCAACCATCCAGAATTCAGCCAAGTGACGGCTGGTGTTTGAGTTTTCTGCACGGAACGTTGGGCCAAAGGTATAAACCTTAGATAAGGCACAAGCATAGGTTTCCAGGTTCAACTGACCTGAAACAGTCAGGAAAGACTCTTTACCGAAGAAGTCCTGATCGTAGTCGATAGTACCTTTTTCGGTGCGAGGTAGGTTTTCCAGATCTAAAGTTGAAACACGGAACATCTCACCAGCACCTTCACAGTCAGAAGCGGTGATGAGTGGAGTTGCAACCCACATAAATCCTTCATCATGGAAGAAGCGGTGAATTGCCTGTGCGATACAGTTACGAACACGCATCACAGCGCCAACCAGATTGGTACGTACACGTAGATGTGCATGTTCACGCAAGTATTCTACTGAATGGCGTTTTGGTGCCATCGGGTAGGTATCAGGGTCTTCAACAAAACCTAGTACAGTTACTGATAGCGCGTCAATTTCAAATTGTTGGCCAGAACCTTCAGAGGCCTTCACAACACCAGTGACTTCAACTGAGCAGGAGGTCGTCAGACGTAAAACTTCGCTCTCGTAATTTGACAAGGTATTAGGAACGACAGCCTGAACAGGCGCAAAGCAAGAACCATCATGAATCGCCAGAAATGAGATACCGGCTTTGGAGTCACGACGGGTGCGGATCCAACCTTTTACTGTGAGGGTTGTGCCAACGGCATGTTTCCCTTGCAGTATGTCAGCTACTGGAACGTGAGTCATCTGAGTTAATTCTCCATCTAATATTTATGTATTGGTCAAAGCCAATCAGAAAATGTCCCATCTTACCTGTGTCAATAAATGACTCAAGGTCAATCTGAATGGAAAATCGGATTTTCTGTTTCTTTGATTGTTTTTAGTGCTGTTCTTTATTCTTATTGGCGATGTATTCAGCCAAATCGTTGAAACTAGCGTTCAACTGACCGATTTCATCGTTGTACTGAACAGGAAGACGCTGTTCGACATCATCAAAATCCGTGATGTCATCCATTGCTTGGCGTAAGCGATGTAAAGGTTCAACAATGTGTTTACGGGTTATGATCAGTGTCATCAGTAATACGCCACTAAAAATGAATGCAAGCATAATGGCTGAATAGAATATATGTTTCTCTACTAACTCAAGCTGAGAATCAAGAGTGTATTCAATGCGAATTGCGGCTGCTGGCTTACTTTGCCCCGCAATAAAATACGGGTTGATTAACACAAGATGGTTCTGCCCTTTAGTTCGGAACAGGTGCTGGAAGGGTTGGCCATCCAGTGCTGCAGATTCTTCTTTCGTTGTGGGCTGTGTTTGTTCTGAGGCGTTGCCCAATAATGCATTCGTATCACGTTGGATCCACTTTACATGAATCACGTGCGGTTGATTCGAGAATTCTTTTTGAAAATTGGCCAGTTCTTCCGGGTGTTGGTTTTTGACTATCAGATCAACACCAAAGCGGAAGTTATCCATCTGGTTTTTCACATGTTCGGAACTTAGTGACATGACAAGTTCGCGCTCACGAACAGCCTGATAAAGTGTTGTGCTGACAATAACGAGTGAGAAAACAATCAGAAGAATAAAGCAGATTTTTCCGGTGATGGAAATTCGCATTACTGGTACTCATAGTTGAAGACGACGTTAGTCTAACAGAGGCGTTTTGTTTCTTCGATAATTTCGTTATTTACAACCAGTTTAAACGAAAAAACCGGGAATGAATGACATTCCCGGCAAAAACGCATCTGCGTTAACACACACTGAGTTACCTCTGGGATAGGTGCAACAACTTCAAAGTTATTTCAGATTTTCTTCATAAAAGCTTTGAAACTGAGGCATATATTTGATGTTTTCGCGAATTGTTTCGTTTAATGCTTCTTCCAAGACTTTGCCGTTTTTCACTAATGGGTTCAGTGTTAATGCACGTAAAGCACTCTGGTAGTTGCCTGTCACAGCGGCATCAACTGTGAAGCGTTCAAAAGTTTTCATCAGTTGCAGCATGGCCAGTGTATCGGGATCAAATGGTGCGACATTCAGTGGCATTGGTCCTGATTTCGTAATGACAGAAGTTACTTCAACAGCTGCATCATCAGGTAAACCAGCAATGGTGCCATTGTTACGGGTGTTAACATGCATGAGTGTGCGTTTGTCGTTGTAAATTGCACTCATCAGGTCACAAGCTGCATCTGAGTAATATTGACCGCCACGGCCTTCCAGTTCTTTCGGTTTAGAATACAGAGACGGATTGCTGTAGATTGCAAACAGTTTTTCTTCCAGACGTTTTACAACTTCACCACGAGTGCCGTCTGTTTCTGCTTCGTGAACACATTTTTGATATGTGTCGTCAGATGAGAAATAGTAGCGCAGGTATGGGCAAGGAATCTGATGGCGGTTAGCCAGCAGTTTACGAGGCCATTTCAGTGATGGAATATTTTTCGGGTTAAACGCTTGGTTGTCGTTCAGGAACTCTTCCAGAGCGTAATCCATTTTATCTTCACCTTGATAGGAAACCTGACGAGCAAAGATAAAGTGGTTCAGACCTGCAACTTGTACAAAAACATCTTTCTCAGCAACATCCAGCACTTTGGCCATGCCTTTTTGCATCAATACAGGAACGTTACACAGACCAACCGCTTTTACCTTGGTATGACGCAGGACTGCTTCAGTGACCATGCCTGACGGATTGGTGAAGTTCAGTAACCATGCATTCGGGCTGTATTTTTCAATGTCACGGCAGATGTCTAATGTCGCTGGAATGGAGCGCTGTGCTTTCGCAAAGCCACCTAAACCGTTTGTTTCTTGGCCTAACATGCCATATTTCAGCGAGATGCGTTCATCACGGATACGTGCATCCAGACAACCAACACGGAACTGAGAGCAAACGAAATCAACATCTGTCAGCGCTTCTTTGCGGTCCTGAGTCAGAATCACTTTTACTGGTAAACCAGCATGCTCAAACATGCGACGAGTTAATGACAGGATGATTTCTGCTTTGTGCCATCCTTCATCGATATCAACCAGGCGGATTTCGCTGATAGGTAATTCATGACTACGAGTGATCAAACCATCAATTAATTCTGGGGTATAGCTTGAGCCGGCACCGATGATGGCTACTTTCAGATCTTTTTTCATTTGGTGTTGTCCTTGTTTGTTTGTATGAGGTCAGTGTAACCGGTTCCATTTAATGCAAAAGCGAAATAAATCACAATATGCATTAATATAGTTAATGCATGTGTGGGATAAGGAAAAAATCATGTTGGTTGAACAGAGTATGTTGGCCTTGTTGCATACCTTTGAGGTTTCAGCTCGGCATTTAAGCTTTACTAAGGCTGCTGAAGAGTTGTTTCTGACGCAGGGCGCTATTAGTCAGCGGATCAGACGATTAGAAGAATTGCTGAAATTTAAGTTATTCATCCGTCTGACAAGAAGATTGATCCTGACACCGGAAGGTACGCAATTATTACATGCACTGACCAACTCGCTTCAACAGATTAATGAAGTGATAGAGGATATCCGTTTCAACGAATTGCGAGGGATGATTTGTATTGGTTTACCACCGGCTTTCGGGCAACTTTGGCTGATGCCTCGATTATCAAGCTTTAAAAGTGCATATCGTTCACTGGATTTGTTGTTCTATGGTCAGCATGGTTTACCGAATTTTGAAACTGAACCGGTTGATATGTCTGTTTATTACGGGAATGCGAGTTTGCCGCATCTGCATTGCTGGAGTTTACTTGAGGAATGGTTAGTTCCAGTTTGCAGCCCTGAATATGCCGCGAGTCATGGTTTACTCAGTGAGGA
>QKFI01000151.1 GCA_003251455.1 Tolumonas sp. | reverse complement strand
TCCCGATCTTCAGAAATTACTTGAAAGCCTTAAAGATCGACTGTTAGGCCCTTTGGGCGGGTCAACAGGAAGTGCTGGTAACACAGGGATTGCTATCTTTGCCCTGTTAGCGGTCGTAATTTGGATCGGTAGTGGTTTTTACACCGTTGAAGAGGCTGAGCGTGCTGTTGTCTTGCGCTTTGGCAAATATTACGAAACGGTTGAACCGGGTTTGAGATGGAAACCAACATTCATTGATAGCGTTAAACGAGTTGATATCGAATCGGTTAAATCGATCCCTTCATCTGGCTTTATGCTAACCCAGGATGAAAATGTCGTTCGTGTTGAAATGGATGTGCAATATCGTGTCGTAAATCCGCGTGAATATTTGTTTAGCGTGACGAATGCTGATGATAGTTTGCGTGAGGCTACGGATAGTGCATTACGTTATGTGGTGGGCCACACGACCATGGATGACTTGCTCACAAAAGGTCGAGAAAAGGTGCGTCAAAGTACTTGGCAAGTTCTGGAAGGTATTATTAACCCATATAAAATGGGGCTGCAGATTGTTGACGTAAACTTCCTGCCTGCACGACCACCAGAAGAAGTGAAAGATGCATTTGACGATGCAATTTCTGCACAGGAAGACGAACAGCGCTATATCAGGGAAGCAGAGGCATACACTCGTGAAACTGAACCAAAAGCGCGTGGTCAAGTGAAGCGTCTTGAAGAAGAATCTTTAGCTTATAAAGATCAGGTTGTGTTGAAGGCAACTGGTGAAGTAGCACGTTTCAATCAATTATTACCTGAATATATTGCTGCACCAGAGTTAACAAGAAAACGTATTTATCTTGAAACGATGGAAGATGTCTATCAGAGAACGAATAAAGTTCTGCTCGATACACCAAAAGGTAACAATAACCTCATTTATCTGCCTCTGGACAAGATGAACACTGGTTCATCCGCTGGAACGTCGGGTAATGTTGTCGTGCCGTCATCCATGAATAATTCATCCGGTAATCATACAAACAATACGGGATCCAATGACATGTCGTCTGATGGTGAAGGCGATAGTGGCGTACCGTTACGTGGTAGTCGTACAACCGGGAGATATTAATCAATGAAAAATTATATTTTGATCGGTTTAGCGGCCGTTGGTTTCGTCGCTTCTTCATCGCTGTTTGTGATTGATGAAAGTCAGCGCGGTATTGTTGTTCAGTTCGGTAAAGTTGTTCGTGAGAGCAACAGTGATATTCCTAAGGTCTATGAGCCTGGATTACATTGGAAATGGCCAATGATCGACGAAGTTCGTAAACTGGACTCGCGTATTCAGACTTTAGATGGCCAGGCGGATCGTTTTGTTACATCAGAGAAAAAAGACCTGATAATTGACTCATATGTGAAGTGGCGAATTGAAGACTTTGCAAAATTCTTCCTCGCGACTGGCGGTGGTAGTCGCATACAAGCGGAAGCTTTGTTGAAACGTAAAATCAACAACGGATTACGTTCAGAAATTGGTAGTCGAACGATTACTGACATCGTCTCTGGTCAACGAACTGAAGTGATGGAAGATGCGTTACGTCAAATGGCGCGATCTTCAGAACTTGGGATCCGTGTTGTTGATGTGAGAATTAAACAAATTAACCTCCCGCTTGAAGTCTCAAATTCCATATATCAACGTATGCGAGCAGAACGTAACGCTGTTGCACGTGAACACCGTTCTCAAGGACGTGAACAGGCCGAGATACTGCGTGCAAATGTGGATAGAAAGGTTGCTGTTATGCTGGCAGATGCTGAAAGAAAAGCCAAAGAAGTAAGAGGTCAGGGTGATGCGGAAGCTGCGAAAATTTATGCAGAGACGTATAAAAAGGATCCTGAACTCTTTTCTTTCCTGAGAAGTATGGAAGCTTATAAAAACAGCTTCAGAGGCAGTAACAATTTTATGGTGTTAAATGCTGATAATGATTTCTTCAAGTACATGAAACCACCTGTATTAGAAAAATCGGCTAAGTAACTAATACCGAAACAATTATGAAAGAAGAGGGCTAAGCCCTCTTTTCTTTTATGTGCGGTTTAGCGAAATTTCTTGCGCTAAGTTATCATTGAACGTTTCTGCTCCGCTCAATTTTTGGTAGAATCCATTTTTAACCACTCTTCAGACAGAAAAAAATGGGTCAAAGCGTCGTTATCTTGGGCACCCAATGGGGTGACGAAGGAAAGGGTAAAATTGTCGATCTGTTGACTGACAAAGCCCAGTTCGTAGTGCGTTATCAGGGAGGACACAACGCAGGTCATACCCTGGTAATCGATGGTAAAAAAACAGTACTTCACCTGATTCCGTCAGGTATTTTACGCGATAATTGCAAATGTATTATTGCAAATGGTGTGGTGCTGGCTCCTGATGCCTTACTGAAAGAAATGAATGAGCTGGAAGCGAGCGGTTACCCTGTTCGTGATCGTTTATTTATCAGTGAAGCATGTCCACTGATTCTGCCTTATCATGTTGCTTTAGATAAAGCTCGCGAATTAGCACGCGGTAGTAAGGCAATCGGTACTACAGGTCGTGGTATCGGTCCAGCGTATGAAGATAAAGTTGCTCGTCGTGGTTTACGCGTGGGTGATTTATTTGACATGGATTCTTTCGCAGAAAAACTGCAGGAAGTCATGAAATACCATAACTTCCAATTAACGGAATTCTATGGTGCCGAAGCGGTTTCTTATGATGAAGTGCTTGCTTCAGTTAAAGAATATGCAGATATTCTGACATCCATGGTTGTTGACGTTACTGACGTGTTGGATAAAGCGCGTCTGAATGGCGATAAGATCATGTTCGAAGGTGCACAAGGTACCTTACTGGATATCGATCATGGTACTTACCCTTATGTAACTTCATCAAATACTACTGCTGGTGGCGTTGCAACTGGTTCTGGTTATGGTCCTCGTTATGTTGAATATGTATTAGGTATTGCTAAAGCATATACAACACGTGTAGGTGGCGGTCCGTTCCCAACAGAATTATTCGATGATGTCGGTGAGCACTTATGTGCGAAAGGCCAGGAATTTGGTGCAACGACTGGTCGTAAACGTCGTTGTGGTTGGTTCGATGCGGTTGCCATGAAACGCGCAATTCAAATCAACTCGATCTCTGGCTTCTGCTTAACGAAGTTAGACGTACTTGATGGCTTGGAAGAAGTAAAAATCTGTGTAGGCTATCAAGGTGCTGACGGTGTTGTTCGTGATGTTCCGCCAATGGCTGCAGATGGTTATGAGCTGGTTAAGCCTGTCTTTGAATCTATGCCGGGTTGGAAAGAAAGTACTTTCGGTGTTAAAAGCCGCGATGCATTACCTCAGGCTGCGCTGGATTATATTCGTCGTATCGAAGAAATCACAGGTACTCCTGTTGATATCATCTCTACCGGCCCAGACCGTGATGAGACGATTATTCTTCGTCATCCTTTCGAGGTTTGATAAAAAAGCCGGAGAACTTCTCCGGCTTTTTTTATACATGAAATTTTTTAGATGCAGCGATTATGCATCACGTTCTACCGCTAAACGAGCTAATTGTTCCAGCGCTTGCTTGTAAGGCGTATCTGGTAATATCGAGATAGCATCAATCGCTTTTTGTGACTCTTCTTGTGCCCGTGATATGGTGTATTCCAATGCCTTGGTATCTTCTAGGATAGCGAGAATTTCTTCCAGATGATCCATTCCGTCTCGTTGAACAATCGCTTGTTCAATGCGTTGTTTTTGTTCTTGAGTTCCCGTTGCTAAAACGTAGATTAACGGAAGCGTTGGTTTCCCTTCTGATAAATCATCTCCAACATTCTTACCCATCGTATTACTTGATGACGAGTAATCCATCACATCATCAATTAATTGGAATGCTGTACCGATGTATTTACCATATTCTTGTAGCGCTGTTGCAACTTCTGGCGGTTGCCCAGCTAAAACTGCGGCTGCATGGCTTGCTGCTTCAAATAATTTAGCTGTCTTGCAATAGATAACCTGAAGATAGTTTTCTTCTGTTGTCGTCGGATCATTGCAGTTCATTAACTGCATTACTTCGCCTTCAGCAATCAAGTTTGTTGCATCAGACAAGATTTCCATGACAGGCATACTGCCGAGTTCAACCATCATCTGGAAGGCGCGTGTATGCAGAAAATCACCAACTAATACACTGGCTGCATTTCCAAATAACTGGTTGGCTGTATCGCGTCCTCGGCGTAACTCCGATTCGTCAACAACATCATCATGCAGCAAGGTTGCCGTATGAATAAATTCAATAATTGTGGCGAGACGGATATGGGCATCGCCTTGGTAGTTTAGTGCTTTTGCAGACAGAACAGCCAATAATGGTCTGATGCGTTTTCCACCACCGCTAATGAGTTGGTTGATTAACACAACATCTGATTGCAGCCGTTGATAAATAAGCTTATTAACCGCTTGCATATCATCATCTGCAAGGGCGCGGATAACTTGTTGATCCATGTAAGTTCTGAAATGCTCTCGGGCATATAATCGGACTAATATCTGAAAGCAATATTACATGAACAAGTACAGAAGTGCAGCCTCTGACCTACACTTGAAAATAGCTTGTCGCTAAATTGCACAATAAATGCATTTCATGGTTGCGTAATAGATTCAACTTGCGTAGAATTCGCGGCCATTGTCATTAAGTTTAAGAGCATCGGCGTTCTGAGTAACACATAATAACGTCGCATGCCGAATTCGGAGTTTTTAACATGTACGCGGTTATCCTAAGTGGTGGAAAACAGCATCGTGTAGCTGAAGGTCAGGTTCTGCGCCTGGAAAAACTAGAAGCAGCTACTGGTGCGGCCGTTGAGTTTGATAAAGTTTTAATGGTTGCGAATGGTGAAGACGTTAAAGTCGGCGCACCTTTCGTTGATGGTGGTAAAGTGGTTGCAGAAGTTGTTGCTCACGGCCGTGGCGAGAAAGTTCACATTGTGAAATTCCGTCGTCGTAAGCACCACCGTAAGCAAGCTGGTCATCGCCAGTGGTTCACTGAAGTTAAAATCACTGCTATCAACGCGTAAGTCAGGAGTATTTTAAATGGCACATAAGAAAGCTGGCGGTTCTTCCCGTAACGGCCGTGATTCTGAAAGCAAACGCCTGGGTGTAAAACGTTTCGGCGGTGAAAGTGTACTGGCAGGTAACATCATCGTTCGTCAACGTGGTACTAAATTCCATGCTGGTGTGAACGTTGGTTGTGGTAAAGACCACACTCTGTTTGCAACTGCAAACGGTACCGTTAAGTTTGAAGTTAAAGGTCCTAACAACCGTAAATTTGTAAGCATCGTTGCTGAATAATTAACAAGTTGTTAGACATAAGCCCTGCCATTTGGCGGGGCTTTGTTGTTTATAAAACCAGAAAATTTTACAAGCCGGTTCTCTTTGTGCTTATTTCATTTCAGAGAGCGGTTTGTTCTGTAGAGAATGATTAAAATTAAACCACTTGGTGGTTGTTCTCTATAATGTAAATGAATGCAAGCAGGAGAGCCTGACTCATGAAATTTGTTGATGAAGTCCTGATCCGAGTTGAGGCAGGTGACGGTGGAAACGGCTGCGTTAGTTTCCGTCGTGAAAAATATATCCCCAATGGTGGTCCAGACGGTGGTGATGGTGGTGATGGCGGTGATGTTTATCTGCTGGCAGATGAAAACCTGAACACCCTGATCGATTATCGTTTTGAACGTTTTCATATGGCACAACGTGGTGAAAACGGTCGCGGCGCCAACTGTACTGGTGCGCGTGGTAAAGATTTAGTTTTAAAAGTTCCTGTGGGAACACGCGCAACTGATGAAGATACCGGTGAAGTCATTGGCGACTTAACAAAACATCAAGATCGTATGATGGTTGCTAAGGGTGGTTTCCATGGTTTAGGAAATACTCGTTTTAAGAGTTCCGTGAACCGTGCACCACGTCAGAAAACAAATGGCACTAAAGGTGAACAACGCAATCTATGTTTGGAATTGATGTTGTTGGCTGATGTCGGGTTACTAGGTTTGCCAAATGCCGGTAAGTCTACATTTATTCGTGCTGTTTCAGCTGCGAAGCCAAAAGTAGCAGATTATCCATTTACGACACTGGTTCCTAATTTAGGGGTTGTTCGTGTCGAAAATGGCCGCTCGTTTGTCGTTGCTGATATTCCTGGTTTGATCGAAGGTGCTGCTGAAGGTGCTGGCCTCGGGATCCGCTTCCTGAAGCATCTTGAGCGTTGTCGTGTGCTGTTGCACTTGATCGATATTTGTCCGGTAGATGAATCTGATCCTGCTGAAAATGCAAAGGTGATCATTCAGGAGTTGGAGAAATACAGTCCGAAATTAGCCGGAAAACCTCGTTGGCTCGTTTTCAATAAAATGGATCTGATGCTGGAAGAAGAAGCGGAAGAAGTTATTCAACATGTAATTGATGAGCTTGGATGGGAAGGCGAAGTTTTCCGTATTTCTGCTTTCAATAAAGATGGAACCGCTCCTATTTGCTATAAATTGGCTGAATTCTTAGAGAGTCTGCCTAAAGAGCAGGAAGTACAAGCGGCTGCACCTGAAAAAGTTGAATTCATGTGGGACGATTATCATAAAAAACAAATTGCGCGGCATCAGACTGATGAGTCTGATGACGACTGGGATGATGATTGGGACGATGATGACGACGATGGTGTTGAAGTGATCTATACCCGTGAATGATAATAAGCCCTCACTCAGTGAGGGCTTATTTTTTGGAGCTTTATGGCTGTTTTTTCTGCTGCATCTGATTTTGAGTTGTTCATCTATAAAAACATCCGGGTAATTCATGTTATAAAAATATGTTTGGCATTGTTATTGGCTCATTTGATTAATGAGGCATTCTCAGTTCCTTATTTCGCATGGACGTCCGTTACTATTGTCATCATTATGCTCACGTTGCCACAGGTAGGTGGGGCACTCGAAAAAGCTATAGAGCGAATCATCGGGACGATCACTGGCGCCTGTTATGGTATTTTAATTCTTCTAATCACTAGTAACCCATGGACAATTGCATTGCTTGTCATGCTTGGTATTGCTGCAACCGCATATCGGGCAACAAGCAAGATGGGTTATGCCTACCTTGTTGCTGGTTTTACTTTAATCATGGTGATCGATGGTGGTCGCCATTCATTTGATGAAGCATTATGGCGTACAGGCACTATTTTGCTTGGTTGCATCATTGCATTAGCAGTCTCACTTTTTGTATTACCTTTACGCGCACGAAATGAATGGCGTTGGCAACTATCCGAGTCACTCAACTTAATGGGGAAGATCTGGCAAGCGCATTTATCACCAAACGTGGTCAAACCTATTGAGACGAAAAGCATGCTTAAAAAAGCTGAGCGTGCAATCCAACGTCAGAAATCATTACTCAAATCAGTAATGATTGAATCCAACACATTGCGAGACCAAAACGTAACTTTAGATGAGCTAGTCTCAGTCCAAACTCGTTGTTTATTGGTCTTGGAACTATTAGCGCAAACGCGTTGGGAATCAACGCACAGTGCAGATCATATCCAATCCCTTTTTGCTTTTGGTTTTTCTGGTCGGGCTTTTGGTGATGATCTTCGAACTCTGTCAGCTTTTTGTGCGGGTTCGAGTAATTTATTACCAGAGTCACGAAAAAGTGCTTTGTTGAATTATAAAAATCTTATTCAGCATCAAATTAAATCAGAAGAAATGTTCACGCTGAATACGCAGGGTTATGCATGGCTGGTCTATCAGGCTGGATTACAAATAGAGCATATGACAACCTTGATTCGACGTATCGCTATGGTTGCTGATCGTAGTCATGGATTAAAATAGTTATATTACTTAGAATAATTAGAATACTGTCACAGAAGCTCTTTTTTATCGGATGACGAGACATCTGCAGGGATCATGACTATGCAATCGCAAGGAATGCTGTTGTCCCGGGAAGAACAAACTAAGATCACCCGGGTGCTTGTAAAAATCGCACAAATGTTAGCTCAGAGCGGCGCAGAAAGCCGTCTAATCGAACAGATCACCTGCCGCGTTGGCGCTGCGTTGGATGTCGAAAGTGTTGAAATGGCGATCTCTCCGAGTGCAATCGTCTTAACAACGTTAAATCATGGTTCATGCATTACAACAACTCGCCGCGTCCGAGAGCTGGGGATTAATATGCATGTTTTATGTGATATCCAGCGTGTCTGTATACTGTGTGAAAAGAAATTATTAACCAATGCAGATGAAGTCGATCATCGTTTATCAATGATTAAACCATTTCACTATAATCGTTGGTATGTTGTTTTCATGGTTGGAATTTCATGTGGTGCTTTTAGTCTTCTGTTTGGTGGAGACTGGCCGGTTTTTTTCACTACGAGTGTTGCTTCTGCCTGCGGGATGTTTGTGCGACAGGAAATTGCACATCGTCATTTCAGTCCATTAATCAATTTTGCTACAACAGCCTTTATTGCAACGACTATTGCCAGTTTTGCCACAGTGAATGCGTGGGGTGAACAACCTTATCTTGCGATGGCTGCCTGTGTATTGTTGCTCGTCCCCGGTTTTCCTTTAGTGAATGCTGTTTTTGATATGGTAAAAGGATATTTCAACATGGGATTAGCACGTTGGGGGACAGCCACATTATTGACGATTAGTGCGACAGCTGGGATTGTCCTTGCAATGAAACTGACGGGTGTTTGGGGATGGAATCCATGACACTTCTGCAATCAATCCTCTTTGATGCCTTTTGGTCTGCGATCCCTGCTGTTGGATTCGCAATGATATTTGCAGTCCCACCTAAAATGCTTAAGTATTGTGCCGCAGGTGGCGCATTTGCACATAGTTTCCGGATGTTGTTGATTCATCTCGTTGGTATTCCGATTGAATGGGCAACGTTCATGACGACAACGCTGATCGGTCTTATCTTCGTGTATATTTCCCGTCGATTATTGGCACCTCGACCAGTTTTTACTGTGGCGAGTATTATTCCTATGATCCCAGGAAAGTTTGCCTTCAATACCATTATTGCGCTACTGAGCATGAACAGTACGGGAGTTACAGAACAGTTGCTGCAAGCCAGTATTGAAAATGGATTAAAAACATTATTTATTCTGTTTGCACTTTGTTTTGGCCTGGCTGTACCATCGCTTTTTATTTATCGAAACAGACCAATTGTATAATTTATGTTGATCTCTCTTATCGTAGCAATGGCCAATCAGCGTGTGATTGGCCGGAAAAACCAAATGCCATGGCATTTGCCTGCTGATTTACGACATTTCAAAACTGTGACCATGGGTAAGCCTGTCATCATGGGTCGGAAAACGTTTGACTCAATTGGTCGTCCATTACCCGGACGTTTGAACATTGTGATTTCACGAAACACTGAGTGGTCTCATGAAGGGGTTGAGTGCGTTGCTAGTTTGCCTGATGCATTATCTCTCGTAGCTGCTCAGGAAGAGGTTATGATTATCGGTGGCGGACAGCTATATAAAGAATCTTTACCGATGGCCAACAAATTATATCTGACGCATATCGAACTCGACGTCGATGATGCGGATACCTGGTTTCCTGATTACACGCAGTTTGAATGGCAGAGTGTGGAATCAGAACAGTATTTGCCAGATGATAAAAATCCTTACCATTACCGGTTTGAAACCTTACTTCGTATTCGTTAATAAAAAAACCGCAGTTGCGGTTTTTTTATTCTGCACCTTCTGCATAAGCCGGACAGTTAAGACTAAACATTGCGTTATCCTCCCAACGCCAGAGCGTTAATTGATTTCCCCAGACACAGCCGGTATCAAGCGCTTTGATCGATGGAATCGGGCATTTACCCATCAGAGCAGCCCAATGGCCAAATATCAGATGTGGCTCTTCTGGTACAGCCTTACGTACATTAAACCAAGGTGCCAAATCCACAGGTTTGCTTTCAGGTGCGGCTTTGCATTTAAAATCGAGGCTACCATCTGGACGACAATATCGCATACGGGTAAAGCTGTTGATGATGTAACGCCACCTCGGTAAGCCTGTTAAGCGTGGATCCCAATGTGATGGTTCTTCACCATACATGTGTCCCAGCAACCAACTGCCTTGATCGCTTCGCAGTAGCTCTTCAATTTCAGATGCACAGGCCATTGCTGTCGTAAGATCCCATTGCGGAGACAATCCTGCGTGCGTCATGGCAACAGGTAAAGTGGGATGTTTGGCTAATATAGGACGATGCCGCAGCCACATCATGAGTTCATGTTTGTCTGGCGCGAAAAAGATGTATTCTGTTTTATCTTTCTTTTTGGGTTTAGCGTGACCGGAATAAACTGCAAGTAAATTTAGATCATGATTGCCTAGTACTGTCGTAGCACGATCCCCTAAATCACGAACAAAACGTAATACTTCTAATGATTTGGGGCCTCGGGCAACCAGATCACCGGTTAGCCATAATTCGTCGTTCTGTGGGTCAAACTGTGCAAGCGAAAGCAGAGACTGTAATTCATCAAAACAGCCCTGAACATCACCAACAAAATAGGTCGCCATACCTCAAAACTCTACTTAGCAGGTAAGTTAATTCTGCAGTTATTTATAAATTAATTAATCAGATTCGGAATCGCGAGTGCAAAAGCAGGAATTTCCACTTCAAACATTTGGTCAGTTTCACGATTATGGAAGGTATAACTACCTCTCATATAGCCAAATGGGGTTTTCAGTAATACACCGCTTTGGTAAGTATATGATCCATCAGGCTCTAAGACGGGTTGCTGGCCGACAACACCAACACCCTGAACTTCTGTGTCTTGCCCATTTGCATCAGTAATATACCAATGTCTATCTAATAGCTGGATTGGATGGCGATTTTGGTTATGAATTGTAATTTCATAACCAAAGGCATACTGAGCTTCTTCCGGATTCGACTGTTCTAACAGATAAAACGGACGGGGAGTGATCAATATGCCTGCCATAGTCATTCCTTAGCGATGATTCGTCAACCAGTTAGCAATACTGACAAATTGTTCTAACGTCAAGTTTTCTGGTCGTAAGCCCGGATCAATGCCTAATGATTCGAGTTGTTCCGGGGTAATGAAATTGCGGAAGCTGTTTCGAATAGTTTTCCGGCGTTGACCAAAACCATCCTGACAGACACGATGCAGGTCATTAACATCTAATGCTTCAAATGGTCGTTTCTGATAAGGCACCAGACGTACGACAGCTGAATCGACCTTCGGTGCTGGTTTGAAGGCGTGTGGGCCAACTTCAAGAACAGGAATTACCTGGCAATAGTATTGTGTCATGACGGTTAAACGACCATAATCTTTGGTGTTCGGGCCCGCAGCTAAACGTTCTACAACCTCTTTTTGCAGCATGAAGTACATATCAGTGATATGTTGCGATTTTTCCAGTAAGTGGAAAATCAGTGGAGTAGAAATGTTATAGGGTAAGTTCCCGAATATACGCAGACGCTTCCCTTCTTCTGCTAACTCATCAAAATTAAACTTCATGGCATCACATTCATGAACGATTAATTTCTCTTTCAGGCGGGGATGTTCACGTAAACGTGCAGCCAAATCACGGTCCAGCTCGACGACATGCAATTGGTCTATTTGATCGCAAACGGGTTCGGTCAAAGCTCCTAAACCAGGACCAATCTCAACCATGACATCTTCTTTGCGAGGACTAATCGCAGAGACAATGGCATCAATTGTATATTGGTCATTCAGAAAGTTTTGACCAAAACGTTTTCTGGCATGGTGGCCAAGATGGACTTTATCATTACTCATTGTTTATGGGATACCATTGAAATCGCTTGTTCCAAGGCAGTTAGTAAACTGCCGTTATTAATATTACCGCTTCCTGCTAATTCGAGTGCTGTTCCGTGGTCTACCGAGGTTCGAATGAAGGGTAAACCCAGGGTGATATTCACGGCGCGGCCAAATCCTTTATATTTTAATACAGGGAGACCCTGATCGTGATACATCGCCAAGACGGCATCTGCTCGCTTCAAGTATTTATCCTGAAACAAGGTATCTGCGGGTAATGGGCCTTCCAATGAATAACCTTGCGCACGGAATTTATTTAAAACCGGTTCAATCACATCAATTTCTTCACGGCCCATATGTCCACCTTCACCTGCATGAGGGTTCAGGCCACAAACAAGAATATGCGGTTGTGCGATGCCAAATTGGGTCTGCAAATCATTCTGTAGAATGGTGAGCGTTCGTTCCAGATTGGCTGGTGTCACCGCATCAGCAACCTCGCGTAAAGGAAGATGCGTCGTCACTAATGCAACACGAAGGCCTTCGGTTGCTAACATCATCACGACTTTGTCGACACCGGCTTGTTCTGCAAAAAATTCAGTGTGGCCACTGAAATGAACACCAGCATCATTGATTACACCTTTATGCACCGGCCCGGTTACCAATGCATCGAATTCCCCGGATAAGCATCCTTGAGCAGCACGACGCAGTGTTTCCAGAACATAGGAACCATTCTGGCTATTTAGTTTACCTGGTTCGGCTGTTGTATTTAATGAAACAGGGCAGACGGTCAGAATGCCAGCTGGTTGTGGTACAGCGGGTT
The DNA here is from genome assembly GCA_003251455.1 of Tolumonas sp. Classification (GTDB taxonomy): domain Bacteria; phylum Pseudomonadota; class Gammaproteobacteria; order Enterobacterales; family Aeromonadaceae; genus Tolumonas. The sequence continues at coordinate 7,240 of QKFI01000151.1, read as the reverse complement.
CTTCAGGGTGATACAACTGAATATCAACAGATACATTTCTCTGAGCAGCACGAGCACGTAATAACTCAGGATCAGTCATCAGCACGAGTTGAACCGGCCAATCTTGTTCAGCCAGGGACAAAACAAGATCAGGACCAATCCCGGCTGGCTCGCCGGGTGTGATCACAATACGTTTGGTATCCATTAGTTTGAATTTCCGTTTTCAATCTGAATAAAGGCTTCATCGCGAAGCTCGTCCATCCAGGTTTGTGCTTCTTCAGCAAAACGGCGGTTAAACAGGATCTGATACGCTCTGTTCTGGATTGCTTCTTCAGAATTTGACTGGTCGCGGCGATCTTCTACCTGAACAATGTGCCAGCCATGAACCGTTTTGAATGGTTGACTAAATTGACCTATTGGTAATTTATTGACCATATCACGGAATTCAGGCACATACATATCAGGATTTGCCCAGCCTAATTCACCGCCTTTTTCTGCAGAACCAGTATCATCTGAGTATTTCCCAGCTAACTGTGCAAATGAGGTTTTACCGGATTGAATATCACGCAGGAACCCTTTTAACATTTGTTGTGCTTTCTCATCACTCAGAATGACTGATGTTTTCACCAGAATATGGCGAGCTTTTACTTCCTGCAGTTTGATTGCAGGCTGGCCACCCTGAATATCTTTCACGTGAATAATATGAAGGCCGGCTCCAGAACGGATAGGACCAAAAAACTCATCTTTATGGGAGCTTGCAACAACTTCTGCCATCAGGGTTGGCATTTCCTCAAGTGTCATCCATCCCCAGTCACCGCCTTCCAGTGCTTTTCCATCTGAACTTTCGGCGACAGCCATTTCATGAAAATCCGCACCAGACTTCAGCTTTTTGAGTATATCTTTTGCTTTTTGTGCGACTTGCTGTTGGGTTTTATTGTCTGCATCCGGCGAGAGACCTAACAGGATGTGCTCTATATGAAACCGCTGGCCTTTGTTCCCTTGATCTTGGATTAATTTAGCTAATTGCTTCACTTCTTCATCGGTAACATTGATACGTTGACGAACCATGTTTCGACGAACTTCGGAGATCAACATTTCTTTCCGGACTGTTTCACGGAATTCAGCAGGTGATAAGCCATCTCGAGCTGCATTTGCCTGAAGCTGAGCGACGGAAACACCTTTATCAGCTGCAATGGAGGTAAGCGCTTGGTCAAGCTGGCTGTCTGATATACGTAAACCCTGTCGCGTCGCAAGCTGTGTGATAAGGCTATCGTCAATCAAACGATCCAGTGCTTGTTTGCGTAATTGAGAATAGGGTGGTAATGCTTGCTTTTGCTGCTGAGCGTCATTTTGAACTTTTAGGATCAAATGGTCCAATTCACTCTGTAAAACAACGTCCTTATTGACGATCGCAACCACATTATCTAATGATTGCGGTGCAGCTGATGAACAAAATGGCAATGTGAAGAATGCACCTGCCAGTAACCATTTCCGAGAAAATTGTTTTAACTGCATGAAAATACCTTACGTTAGTCGTTCAGGTTGAATGGTCGTGAATATGGCAATAAACGGGTACTTAGATCGTATTTAGGCCCGTTTCCGACACTACCTAACCCTTTGAACTCAAATTGCAGACCATAAGATGTTTCTGGTTCTGCTGTTAAAGTTGTATTGTCTGGTGCCTTGTTGCGTTCATAGGTAATACTGACAGCCCAACAACAGGAATCATAACGTACACCGAAGAGATTGTCGGCTGTTTCTCCTGTCTGTGTGTCGCGATAATGTGCTGCAATCACCTGCCAGTCCCGATTTACCGGTGCCCGGAATACCAAACCTGCCTGGCTGATATCTTTTTCTCCGTCATATTGCACAACGAAGTTTTCTTTTGAGACATAGCGGTAATTCAGCTGTGTTGTGTAATTCGCATTCTGATATTCGATCGCAGTATTGCCAGTGGAAACTTTTTTCGTTTGCGTATTGTATTCGATACCACTATGTGTGTACCAATCATCTGTCGGATGTGTATCTAAACGAGCAGATAAAAGTGATCGCGGGTTTGTTTGTGCGGCATCATCGTCATTTGAGGTTAAAGTAACTTTGGGTGTCACAAAATCATAAGCCTGACCGATGGTAAAACGAACTCGTTCCGTTGTTTGTTCATCAAAGAGACGAGTGGTTAAGCCATAACTGATCCGGTTCGCATCACTAATACGATCCAGACCTGCAAAACGACGATCGCTGAACAGACTGTAATAATCTGTTTGCATACTGGTCGAGTCATATAGACCTATGTGGCTTTGGTCTCGGTAAGGAATATAAAGATACTGAAACTCTGGTTCCAGTGTCTGTGTAAACATCTGATCATTGAATGATGTTTTACGGTCAAAGGTCATCCCACCGTGTAAACGTAATTCGGGTAAGACACGGCTTTCGCTTTCGTCAATATCCAAGTGATAGGCATTGTAATACTTACCGGAATAATAACCGTCTGGGATGCTTTGTTCATAATAGGTCGCCATGAGCTTCGATTCGGCAGTAAGGTAATAGCCCGGTGCCTGCAGAATCGGTACGGAAATGCTCGGTTGAATATGCAAACGTTGTCCGGTATATGCCTTAGATAGATAGGAGTCATTTGCAAAATTCGTGGCTTCGGTATAAAGCGACAAGTCGTAATGATCTGCTGTGTAGTATTGATTATAAGTTACCTGTGGAAGCAACTTGTGAGGCAGCATGGTATTCGTTAACAGAATTTGATAATCGCGTACTTCTGTTTTCAGATTCCAGTCTTGCTGGTAATAACCAATGGATGTGGATTGTAATAACTGATTATCTACGATTTGTCCGACAGGTGGATCAAAGTCATTAATATAGTTGTAGTCGTTGGCATCAACACGGGTATAGTTCACATTCCAGCGCAGGTCGCCATTCATAAATGAACCATTGTGTCGAATGCTGGCTAACCACCGAGCGCTCGTATCATCGGACCATGTACTATCATGACCAAGGTATTCCGCATAGAACGTTCCGCTCTGGGTTGCGTCCGGCATGTAGCGGAATTCGTCCTGCAACATAGTGCCTCGCTTCGTCATTACACGAGGCGAAAACGTCATGTCGTAATTCGGCGCAATGTTCCAGTAGTAAGGTGTTCTGATATCCGTACCATTACTGGAACTGTTAGAGAAGCTTGGGTAAAGCAGCCCTGATTTTCGCTCATCTTTCACTGGAAATGAAAAATAAGGTGTATAAAACACTGGAATGCTTTTTAACCAGATGGTTGCATTCCATGCTTCGCCAAAAACCTCACTTTGATCGATATTGACTTCGCTAGCACTCAACCACCAGCTTTCCTGGCCTGGCGGGCACGTTGTAAAACGAGCTTTCTCCAATGTAAGCGTCTTTTTCTCGTTATCGAGTTTAATTGCATCAGCATCCCCTCGGGCTGGGGAACCATGAAGTTGATAGGTCGCATTATCAATCTGTGATGATTTACTGTTCAGGTTGGAGGTCAGTTGATCATCACTTTTTAAAGTTACCTGGCCGTCACGATAAAGAATATTCCCAGTTGCCATGACATTACGACTGACCTGATCTAACTCAGTGTGATCGGCGCTGAAATATTTATTGCCCTGATTAACTTCAACATTCCCCTCATAAACGGCTTTACCATTTTGGGTCGCATCGAGTTGATCGGCAGTCACTTCAATTGGAGTCGATTGGTTATAATCAGTTTCTTCTGCCGCCGGAACATCACTATAGCAACGTTCATCGAAAACGCCGGCTTTTAAACGGGTAGGAATATTAACATTGTTGTCTGCTGCACGTGCGGATGTAGGCAAGAAAGCAAGTCCAACAGAAAGCAGCGCTATCGTAATAGCATTGATGCGAAACAGCATTGATTAATAGATCCCCAAGCAACTGACCAGTCAGGATTAAAGAGGGAAGCGGTTGTGCTTTCCTGGCCATTCTTTTATGTTAGCGAGCTATGATAAATCATTATTCTGTTAACGGCTAACCCCGAGTAAGAGCCAGCTTCAATGACCACATCACGTTTTGCTCAATTACAGTGTTGGGCGCAAAAAATTACACAACAGTCTGATCTTGAAATATCACTGATTTCCGGTGATGCCAGCTTCCGCAAATATTATCGTGGGGCAAAGAGTATCTGGGTTGATGCGCCTCCCGAAACAGAAAAAAATCAGGAGTTTGTTACGAATGCGAATGCACTGGCAATGGCGGGAATCAATGCGCCTATTGTACTTGCTGCTGATTTAAACCACGGATTTCTTCAAGTCTCTGATTTGGGCGATTGTTCACTATTATCTCGCCTGACACACGAATCTGTTCTGTCCTGGTATCTTAATGCATTAAGCCTGTTACCAGAATTTTCAAAAATTCATGTGAATTTACCTCAGTTCGATCAGGCATTTATGGCGCGGGAAAATACGATTTTTCCGGAATGGTATCTTCAGCAACATCTGCGTCTTGAGTTATCCGCTGATGACCAATCGCTTCTGGAGGAAACATTTTATTTGTTGGCAGAAAATAATCTGCAGCAGCCTCAGGTTGTGATGCATCGGGATTTTCATAGCCGAAACCTGATGGTGCTGGATAACAATGAATTAGCCGTGATTGATTTTCAGGATATGGTCTTCGGACCACTGACTTATGATGCGGTTTCGTTATTGAAAGATTGCTATTGCCGCTGGCCAGATGAAGTGATTTCTGCAGGCGTAATGCATAGTTATCAGCTATATCTGGATAAAGGTATCTTAACCCCAGATATTGATTTTTCCACCTTTCGGAAATGGTTGGATTTGACTGGTATGCAGCGTCATTTAAAAGCCATTGGTATCTTCGCTCGCTTAAATCATCGAGATGGTAAATCGGGTTATTTGAAAGATATTCCACGAACATTCAGCTATGTGGCTGAAGTCGCGGCAACCTATCCTGAATTGCATCGTTTTTCCGACTGGCTGAAAAGCCGGGTTTTGCCTGTTCAACCGATTTGAGAGATATCGATGAAAGCAATGATTCTTGCGGCTGGCAGAGGTGAACGCATGCGACCGTTGACCGATCAGCTACCAAAACCTTTATTATCTGTCGGGGGTAAACCCTTAATTGTTCACCACATTGAGAAACTCCGAGCAGCTGGGGTCACTGAACTTGTGATCAATTACGCTTGGCTTGGCCACAAGTTGGTCGAATTTCTGGAGGATGGGCTAGCGTGGGGCGTTCAGATCGCTTGGTCGCCAGAAGAATCGGGTGGATTAGAAACGGCTGGCGGCATAAAAAAGGCATTACCTCTATTAGGTAGAGAGCCATTTTTGGTAGTCAATGGCGATATCTGGTTAAATGCAGATTATTCAGTGTTTACTGAGCAGAGATTAAATAAAGATGCGATGGCTCATTTGTGGTTAGTCGATAATCCGCCGCAACATCCCCAAGGTGATTTCAAGCTTCATCGTCAACTCGTGGTTGATGAGCCTGAAATGACTTTTAGTGGCATTGGCATTTATCATCCCGATGCGTTTCATGATGTGCCGGATGGACCACAGAAATTAGCGCCATTTTTGCGGGCATGGATGGGGATGGGAACCGTTACCGGATCTCATTTGGTCTGTGACTGGCGGGATATTGGAACGCCGGAACGTTTAGCAGACTTAGATCAGACATTACAAAACAGAGGCGAGTATGCCGATTAAAGGCAAGTTAATAGGTTTTTTTCTTGGACTGTGGTTATTGAATATCCCAGGTGCGTTACTGGGGCTTTGGATTGGTCATATCTTCGATAAAGGCCGTTATATCCAGCAAGCAGCTGGATTTGGTCGGTGGCGTGCGCCCGGCAAAGAAGAGCAGGCATTGTTTTTACATACTGTGTTTGCGGTGATGGGACATATTGCGAAAGCATCCGGTCGGGTCACGGAGAAAAATATTCAAATTGCGACCATGTTTATGGATCGTATGAGTTTACAGGGCGATGTTCGACGTGACGCTCAGGATTCTTTTCGTCAGGGGAAAGAAGCTCAGTTTGATTTGGATGGCTCGTTAGGCTTGTTCCGCCGAGCTTGTCGTGGTCGACCAGACCTTCTACGCGTCTTTCTGGATATGCAATTTCAGGCTGCTTTTGCAAATGGTCAATTGCATGATGCACAACGTCAGTGCCTTCTGGAAGTGGCCGAGTTGTTGGGCTTTTCCCGTTGGGAAATGGAACAATTTCTGCGAATGGCTGAAGCAGGCTTTAATTTTTCTCAGCAATCACATCGTCAGTCTTCGTATTCCGGTCAAAGTTATACGCCGCCGCCATCACGCGATCGCCTGAAGGACGCTTATGCAATTTTAGGTGTCACTGAAAGTGCGACAGATACTGAAGTGAAAAAAGCGTATCGTAAACAGATGTCACAGCATCATCCGGATAAGCTGGCTGCGAAGGGTTTACCACCCGAAATGATGAATATGGCGAAAGAGAAAGCGCAGGAAATTCAACAGGCTTGGGAGTTGATCAAAGAACAGCGTGGGATCCGGTAATCTTGGATTACCGCCATCCCAACGATGAGAACCAGCGTAGAGGCCAGATCCTTCTATTACAGCGGAAACGGAGCGGGTGCTTCGAACCGCATTTTTTCTCCAGTCACCGGATGGTAAAAGCTTAGCATGGCTGCATGTAGCTGCAAATGAGGCACGATATTTTGTGCTTCTTCCGGTGCGTAAAGATGATCTCCCAGAATCGGATGTCCGAGTTCACGCATATGGACACGTAACTGATGTGAACGCCCGGTATAAGGGGTGAGTTTCATCAGCGTTCGATCTGTTTCTACCCGGATTTTTTCCCAGTGCGTTTGTGCAGGACGACCATGTTCATAATTCACATGCTGTAATGGGCGATTCTCCCAGTCGACACACAGTGGCAGATCGATCGTTCCTTCCATACCTTCCACTTGTCCCCAGACCCAGGCGTAATAGAACTTTTCTGTCTTTCTTTCCTGAAACTGTTTCCCGAGAATGCCGGTCGCTTTGCTATATTTCGCCATCAGAATAACGCCGGAGGTACTCATATCCAGACGATGAACACTTCCTGCTTCAGGACAGCGCTGACGGACACGCCAGGCGATGCTGTCGTAATGCTCTTCTGCTTTTCCCGGAACACTCAATAACCCGCTGGGTTTATTCATCACAATAATGTGCTCATCCTCATACAGGATATCGAGATAGGGCTCCATTGGTGGATTATAAACAAAGGTACTCATGTGTATTCCAGGATGTG